>JAZGCP010000001.1:0-9263 GCA_036477035.1 Acidimicrobiia bacterium
GACCACAGAGCAGAACGCGGTGCTTCGACGCCAGACGGCTGGGTGATTCAGGTGGAGACCGCGTCTTGAGAGTCGTTGTATTCGGGTTCGCGCCAGGAACGAACCTCCGAAAACCTGTATGTCGATCCGCCCATCGGTGAGGGCGGCCTTGGGCGCGATCGTACGACCGCCCACATGCTGCGCGTTGCAAGCAACGACCCGCCAGGCGTCGTGGTGGTGGTGGGATCTTCGGCTGGTAATGATGGTGATATCGGCCGACGAACCGAGAGACCCGAGAGACCTCCGAGAGGCGGCGGTGACATGTGTTACGAACGGCCTCTCGGTCCCGTCGATCGTGACCCGTCCCAGGTCGGAGCGGTAGCGTCCACCGGTCTGGAGCCTCGAGACAACATCCGCTCGCTTCAGGCCGAACATTGCGAGTAGGTCGGAGTCACCACGGGAAACGAGGGCAATCGGAAGGTCTCCGCCGGCACTCAGCATGAATCCGACCACAGCCGCCAGATCGGCATCGGTTCCCACGACGACGAGGCCCTCGGTCGCAGCCTCGGACACCAGTACATCCACAGCTTGGGCGGTTCTCGGTGCAGCCGTCCGGTCGGAGTCGGCGGCGGAGGCGATCGCTTCTAAGTCGCTTGGCGGTTGTCCGGCGACGATGAGCGACCACCTCATACGGCGCCCGCTGCCGCCACGACGCCTCGGTCGATGGCACGGATGGCATCGACGACTGAGCTCCCCACAACGGTGTTGGTGCCGTCGATCTGGCGCAACAAATCTATGAGCTGACGAACCCTTCGCACGAAGTCGCCGATGCCGGGGTCCTCGCCTTCAAAGAGATCCGCCAGTGACGCACCTTCAGCCCACGCCCAAATCGTGGTTGCAAAGCCGGGGTCGGGGAGACGACTCGGATCCAATCCGTGGCTCTTTTCGATGGAGCCGACCCGTGCTGAGATTTGGGTGACCGCTTGGCCTTGTTTTGCCAGGCCGGAAGGCCAAGTAAGCGGTGCTTCGGCGCGTCGCGGTTGGAAGGTGAAGGCAGAAGCGAGGGCGGCGATCGCCGGCGGGCTCAGATCTGCGAAGAGACCGGCTGCGAGGGACTCGGCGAGTACGAGGTCGAGATCGTTGTACAGGGAGCGGAGTCGGGTTCCTTTGGGGGTCAATTCCCAACCCGATGTGTAACCGAGCTTGTCGAGCACGTCGGTGGTCGATCGAAACCGGCGCACAACTTCCGGTCCGGCGGCGGCGGCCCGACGCTGCTGTGATTCGATCCGGGCTTCGAGCCGTCTGACAGCTCGAGCAGCGTCGAGGTGAGCGCTGATGTCCGAGTTGGGCTCGGAGTCGCTTGCATAGGCCGAAACCGCTGCAGCCTCGGGCTCGAATCTGTGAAGCTGTTCGGCCACCTGGGCGCGGTAACGGGCGTCCTTCGGGCGGAAGGGCCGCGGCAATTCGAGATGCCCGACCCTTCGCAGCGAAGAAGGGAACTTGCCGGACGCGAACCTTCGGCTGTCTCCGGATTCGGTGACGCCGAGCAGCCGGGGTTGTTTACCTCGACCAACAGCAACGACGACTACGCGCCGCACCTCGCCCCGGGCCTCCCACTCGAGGACTGATCCCGGCGCGGTGGCGGAGATGAACTCGGCCATGACCGCAGCATGGGACCGGCCCTGAGAGTCGATCTCGGCCCAGATGTCCACATCGGGGTGCTCCGCCGCAGTGCGGAGTCCAGCCAGGCGCTCCAGGTCGGCCTCGATCTCCGACTGGACGCTGCGCTGCTGTCGAGAGCGAGAGAACTCCGCAAACGATGCCGCCAACAGCGTCTCGGCGTGGCGTCGGTCATATCTGGCGACGAGATTGACGGCCATGTTGTAGGTCGGGCGGAAGCTAGACCGGAGGGGGTGGCTCCCCCGCGCAGCTATTGCCGCCACCCGCTCAAAATCGAGGTGCTGCGAATGCAGAACGATCGCAGTTCCCGCGGTGTCTATGCCTCTGCGTCCTGCTCGACCGGTGATTTGGGTGAAGTCACCCGGCCGGAGGGTCTCGTGGGTCTCGCCGGTGAACTTCGAGAGACTTTCGAGTACCACGGTTCGAGCCGGCATGTTGATGCCGAGCGCCAGAGTCTCCGTGGCGAAGACCAGCCTGACCAGGCCTCGAGCGAAGAGAGACTCGACCGCCTCTTTCATGGCAGGCACCATCCCGGCGTGGTGGGCGGCGACCCCACGCGACAGCAATTCGATCCATGACGGATAGCCGAGCACGTCGAGGTCTTGCGGTTCGAGGTGCGAAGTCGCAGCCCGAGCGTACCGCGTGATCTCCTCGGCTTCTTGCGGTGACGTGAGGCCGAGCCCACGCTCGACGACGATCCGAGCAGCCGCTTCACAACCCCTTCGCGAGAAGATGAAGTAGATGGCCGGAAGCAGGCCGCGGGTGCGCAATAGCTCGCAGGTCTCATGACGACGTGGTTCGACGTAGCGACTACGCCCGCCTCTGTCGCGCCGCAGCATCGACACCAGACGTTCGTTTGACCTGCCCCCAGAGAAGGCGGGAAAGAGCCGCAGCTCCTGGTCGCTGAATCTGTCGCGCAGCAGGTAGGTCACCTCCAGCGGTACCGGCCGGTTCTCTTCGATGACAAGGGTTGTTGGTCCCCGGCGTTCTTCGATCCATGCAGCGAAATCGGTGGCGTTTGCAACCGTTGCCGAGAGACACACGAGAGGAATGGCTCGGTCGAGGTGGATGATGATCTCTTCCCACACCGCGCCCCGTTCCCGATCCTGCAGGTAGTGAACCTCGTCGAGTACGACGACGGCCACGTCGTCGAGATCGGGGCTGTCGGCGTACATCATGTTCCGCAGGACCTCAGTGGTCATGACGACGACCGGTGCGGAACCATTGATCGAGTTGTCTCCCGTGAGGAGTCCTACGCCACCGGCGCCGTACCGCACTTGGAATTCGGCGAATTTCTGGTTGGAGAGGGCCTTGATTGGTGTCGTGTACATCGCTCGCGCACCAGCCTCGAGAGCGCGATGTATGGCCGCTTCGGCGACTGCGGTCTTGCCGGATCCGGTGGGAGCGGTGACGACGACCGTCTCGCCGCGATCGGTCGCCTCGGCGGCGACGAGTTGGAAGCGATCGGGCTCGAAGTCGAGCCCCTTCAGGTAGGCGACCGCACTCAACGGCGAAGCGTGAAGCGCACGATCCAGATCGTCGCTTCGTAAAATACGTAGAGCGGGATCGACAGGAGCAGAAGTGTTATCGGATCGCCGCTCGGTGTCACCACCGCCCCCACCGTAACGATGATGAGCACCGCCCAGCGTCTGGCCGATGCGAGCTGTCGCCATCCAACGACCCCGATGGCAGCCGCCGAATACAAGAAGACTGGGAATTCGAAGGCGATTCCGAAAACCAGCAGGAACCGCATCGCAAAGGTCAGGTAGAAGTTGCCTCCGATGACCGGCTCGAGCGAATCGCCACCGAATTCGATCAAGAAGCCGAGTCCTCGCTGGAGCGACCAGTAGCCGAAGCCGATGCCGCTGATGAACAGGACAACGAGAATCCCTACGATCGGGAAGGCCAGCCTCTTTTCGCGTTTGGTGAGGGCCGGGACCACGAACGCCCAGATCTGGTAGATGACGACGGGGCTGGCCAACACCAGACCGCCGAACAGGGAAAGCCTCATGAACAGCGAGAAGGCTTCGGTTGGTCGGAAGAAGGCCAGCGTCGAGCCGTCTGTTATCCGCTCGTAGGGCTCGACGAGGATGTCGAATATCCACTGGCGGAAAATGAACGCGACTATGGATCCGACGACCACTGCGGCGGCCGCCTTGAAGATCCTGCCCCGCAGCTCACCGAGGTGCTGCATGATCGGTTGTTGGGAGCGGGAGCTCATTCCTCAGGCTCGGAAGATGGCTGGTCCTCGTCGGCCGATTCTGCAGCCGCGGACCCCTTCCCCATGGCCTCGGGCCGGGAGTCGTCGATTGTGGACCCGAGCTGACGTCTTACATCGTCCAATGGCTGGGTGACTTCGTCGTACTCTCGTTCGATTCCGGCTTTGAGTTCTTGGGCGGCTTGGCTCACCTCCCGGCCGATGCGGCCGAGCTTGCGAGCGATCTCAGGCAGCCGCTGCGGACCGAACACGAGCAGGGCCACAATGGTGATGGTGACCACTTCGGCGGGACTGACACTGAACACCGTGATGATGGTAGAAGTCTGGGGAAGTCAGGAGTCAGGAGTCCGGAGACATCAGACATCAGACATCAGACATCAGACATCAGACATCAGACATCAGACATCAGACATCAGAGGATCACACTTCTTGGTGAGATCTGGAGTCCGAGATCTGAGATCTCTGTTCAGTGGAGTTGCTCTGCCCAGTCTGAACGATTGAGGTCATCAGAGAAGCGATTGATCTCGCCTTCGGTGATCGGGCCTGAGTCGTCGAGAACTTGGTAGGCGACGCCCGTCGCCAGGAGGATGCTTACGACTCGATGGTTTGCCGGCCGTCGCTGCGGATCGCCGCAGTCGGGGCAATCGAAGATATAGGACCCTGTGCCGCTCATCGCCTTTAGTTCGAGCGAGAGTTCGGTGGGGATGAGCTCTACGTCGCCGCAGAACACGCAGGTGGTTCGGATGGTCGTCATCTGTTAGCTACTCCAGCCCGATGAGGTGTGTTCACGGAGGTATCGGGCACCTCTGGCGACCCCTAAATGACCATTTGGTTCCTAGTCATTCAGACCCGCGTAACTAGTCATTGATATCGAGCCGCGATCTTCCTTCTGAGGGAATCTGTGGCTTCAGAGACCTCGGAACCGGAGACCAGTGAAGCGTTGGCTCCGAGCCTCAGAAGGAGGCGGGCGGTGACCATCGGATCGGTTGCACTGAATTCGATCACCTTGCCGTCGGGCCCCTCAGACACGATGCCCACGGGGTAATAATCCGAGACCCATGACGCTGCAGGCGTGAGAGCGATGCGAGCAGTGACGTCATCGACGGAAGGCGAGTAGTGAATCTCGGGTGTCGACGGGATCGAGGGCGGATCGAACCGATCGTCCGTCTCGGTCAGGTCACGAATCCGATCGACCCGAAACACCCTGTCGCTGTCGGCACGACGGCAATGTCCGTTTACGTACCAATTGCCGAGGGTGCTGAAGACGCCCCACGGTTCAATGTCACGAGTGGTGGTTTCGCCGGATCCAATGGAGGTGTAAGTGATTGTCACCACCCGCCCGGCGGAGGCGGCCTTGCGGAGGGTGGTGGCGATTTCAGGCTCGGAGCCGATATCGACGGCCACGCTCTCGGTGTCGGGAGCGATGACCGATTGAAGCTTCATCACCGCCGACTCGAGCGCCGGCGGCGCCGTACCGGACGAGAGGACGGCCATTCCGGCCGCCAGCAGCATGAGCGCTTCGGCAGCAGTCAATCTCACCGGCCGGCTGAAGTAGTCGGCCGCATCGACCACGACCTCGTCTTCGTCGATGAAGGCATCCATGAGCTCACCCGGGCCGTAGCCGGGCAATCCGCAGACGAGTACGAGATTGAGGTCCGTGAGCAGGTCGGAACGTGTGTAGTTGAAGCGCTCACACACCTCCTCGACCGTGCTTCCGGGATGGCCAATCACCCACGGGAGCATGGCAAGGATGCGGCTCAGCCGTTCTGCAGTACGCGGGCTACTCATGAGCCGACAACGTGGGTCACGAATCTGTCTCGAATCTCAGCCGGGGCGAGTATCTCGGCATGGTCGTCGAAGGAGATGAGCCAGCCTATGAAGGCGTCGACCTGAGCGACGGGCAAATGGACTGTGATGCCTCCATCCGATCCCTCGGTGATGGTCGAAGCAGCAGCCGCCACCTGGCGGCGTGCCCACCACGCCACCTCGGCGTCGAATGCGACCTCGACGACGACATCATCCGCTCCCGCCGTCCACGGCGCATCGGGAAGCTCGTCGCGCAGCCGGAATCCGGGCGGACGTTCGAAGGCACCTGAAGTGTCTCCGGCTGTCATGTCGATCATGCGGTCGACCCGAAAGACCCTGACACCGTCGGTCGTGCCGCCGACGACGTACCAGTGCCCCCTGCGATGAGCGAGTCCGTATGGCGCCAGCATGCGCTTCTTGGCCTTGTAGGTGAACCCGACTCGGCGTCGCTCGGAGATTGCGGCAAATAGAGCCGCCAGCGACTCTCCCTCAGCTCCCAGATCAGCCGTGAGCGGCTCACCCGCAGCCAGCGCCGAGGCCCCGCCAAGTTTGAAGATCGCGGCCGGACCGGCGGCTTGCCCGCCGAGTCGCACCATCGTGGCCGCGATCCAGAGGGCGGTGCGTTCCTCGTCCGTGAGCCCGGGATCGTCGAGCGCGTACTCCTCGGGGGCAACGATGTAGCCCTGCTCGACCTCCCAGGCATCGGTGTGCTCCATGCGCATCGGAACACCCAGTTGGCGCAAGAGGTCCTTGTCGCGTTCGAAAGTGCGGCGGAAGGCCTCGTCGGTCTCCTGGTCATACCCGGCCACCGTGTGTCGAATCTCGTCCGCCGTAACCGGCCTTCCGACGCTGAGCAAGAAGGCCAGCAGATTGAGTACCCGTTCGATTACGCGGTTCATAGCTTCTCAGGGTAAAGGTGTCAGTCGCGGTCTTGAAGCTCGTCGCGCGCGGAGCGCAGATGACAGATCTCAGATCTCAGACTTCAGATCTCAGAAAGAACAGTGATCCTCTGATGTCTGATGTCTGATGTCTCACAAACTTTCTATCAACTTGTCGACTCGTTCATCCACTGCCCGGAAGGGGTCTTTGCACAGGACGGTCCTTTGTCCGTGATCATTGAGTTTGAGGTGCACCCAATCGACGGTGAAGTCCCGGTGGGCGGCCTTGGCGGCTTTGATGAAGCTTCCCCGCAATTTGGCCCGTGTGGTGTCGGGAGGATGGGTGAGGGCTCGGCTGACGTCTGCATCGGTGACGATCTTCTCCATCATTCCGCGCCGTTCCAGGATGTAGTAGAGGCCCCGCTCGGGCACCACATCGTGATATGCCAGGTCGATCAGAGCCAGCTTGGGATCGCCCAGAGCCAGTCCTCGCTTCGAGCGATATTCCTCGATCAGATGGTGTTTGGCTACCCAGTCGCACTCCCGGCGTAGCGTCATCGGGTCCTTCTCGAGACCGGTCAGGAGGTGTTCCCACATGGCGACCGCCGACTCGATCTGGCGCGGGAAGCCGGTGGTGCGCGAGTACCTCATCACCCGTTCCAGGTATTCCCACTGGATATCCAATGCCGAGAGCTCACGTCCGTTGGCGAGCCGAATTCTCCGCCGACAGGTGGTGTCGTGCGAAATCTCGCGGATTGCCCGGATCGGGTTCTCCAGCGTGAGGTCGCGGAATACGACGTCGTCTTCGATCATCTGCAACAACGCGGTGGTGGCACCAACCTTTACGTAGTTCTGGTATTCGGACATGTTGGAGTCGCCGGCGATGACGTGAAGTCTGCGATAGCGCTCGGCATCGGCGTGAGGCTCGTCCCGGGTGTTGATGATCGGGCGGCTCCGAGTGGTGGCCGACGACACTCCCTCCCAGATGTGTTCGGCGCGTTGTGCTATCGAATACACGGTGCCGCGCGCCGTCTGTAACAGCTTCCCGGCGCCGGCCCATATCTGGCGGCTCACGAAGAAGGGGATCAGCGTGTCGATCATTCTCTGGAAGTCACTTTGACGGCTGACCAGATAATTCTCATGGCAGCCGTAGGAGTTGCCGGCGGAATCGGTGTTGTTCTTGAAGAGGTATATCTCGCCACGAATGCCCTCTTCTGCGAGTCGCTCCTCGGCCGAATGCTGGAGTCCTTCGAGTACTCGCTCCCCTGCCCGATCGTGAGCTACGAGGTCGTAGAGACTGTCGCACTCGGGTGTGGCGTACTCGGGGTGGCTCCCGACATCGAGGTAGAGCCGGGCGCCGTTTTCGAGAAAGACGTTGGAGCTTCGCCCCCAGGAGACCACTCGGCGAAATAGGTAACGCGCCACCTCGTCGGGCGACAGACGACGCTGCCCGCGAAGGGTGCAGGTCACTCCGTACTCGTTTTCCAACCCGAAGATGCGGCGTTCCACGGCGGCGAGAGTACCGGTACCCGGCACATTGAGTGTGCGGAGCCGTACGATTGACGGATGAATCCGCTGCAGGAGCATTTCGTTCATCTCGCCGATGTCGGAGACTTGGTCTCGGCGAGAGTGTGCGTTGCGGTTCTCGGATCTGACGGAATAGAGGCTCGCCTGCACGGCGAGTCGCTTGGCCCCTATCCGATGACGGTGGGCCGTATGGCAGTGACCCAAATATGGGTACCGGAGATTGCCGTGGAACGGGCGAAAGAGTTGATGCTCGAAGCAGAAATCGAACACGCCCTCGGAGCCGAAGTTCGCGGTGGCGCGATCGCCGACCGAGAGGCCCTTCCCATGAAGCTGATCGCCCTCATAGTGGCGGTGCTGCTGGGAGCGGCGGTGGTGCAAGCTGCGCTCAGGGTCTTCTAGTAACCAGTAACCAGTAACCAGTAAGGAGGCGCCCTTACTGGGGTCGCGGCTGATACTGGCTACTTGACGGCACTTCGATGCGAGTCCGGTTGACGCGTCGATGGCCAGAGTCCAGATCCGGTCAGGTACTGGTTACTCGACAGCACTCCGACGCGATTCGCCTTGACGCGTCATTCGGCTGGGTCGAAACCCGGTCCGGTTCCGCTACGCGGAATCGATCTCGTCGGAGTCGAGTCGGCGGAACGAGCGCCGTCCATTGTGCCGGTCCACGATCGCCGCCTCCCACTCCCCTTCGGCCACTCCGTCGTCGGCGATCGAGGAGCAAGCGGCCTTGGCCCACGCCAGGGCTGATGCCAGGGGCGCGCCATCTTCGTACGACTCCTCGAGTGCCTCGCTGAGCGTCTCCTCTTGGCCTCCGATCACCGAGAATCGACGATCGGCGTAGAGAGTGCCGTCATAGGTGACCTTGAAGATGAGGTTGTCGTCGGGGTCGGCGCCAACCTCCACCACCATCAGCTCGACCTCGTACGGCTTCACCTCCTGCGTGAAGATGTGTCCCAGCGCTTGTGCGTAGGCGTTGGCGATGCCCTTGGCCGTGACGTCGGCCCTCGAATACGCATATCCCGTTAGGTCTGCCCGGCGGATCCCGCCGATCCGGAGCTGCTCGAACTCGTTGTACTTGCCGACCGCGGCAAAGGCGATGCGATCGTAGATCTCGGATATCTTGTGCAGGGTGCGACTGGGGTTTTCGCCGAGAATGAGGATTCCGGTGTCGT
>JAZGCP010000010.1:0-4057 GCA_036477035.1 Acidimicrobiia bacterium
GGGTGATAACACTGAGATGAGTGTGACGTTGATTGCTCCGATCGCGATGGATGAGGGTTTGCGGTTTGCGATTCGTGAGGGTGGTCGCACTGTGGGTGCGGGCCGAGTCGTCAAAATCAACAAGTAAGAGAGAGCATTTAGCGATTAGTCATCAGCAAGAACCTGTCTTGCTAACGACTAAGGACTAAGGACTAAGGACTAACAATGGCTTCCGACAAGAGACCGCCGCTCACGCTCGCCTGCGAGACGTGCAAACGCCGGAACTACGTCACGACCAAGAACAAGACGAATACCCGCGACCGGATCGAACTGAAGAAGTACTGCCGGTGGTGTCGCACTCACACTGCGCACAAAGAGACGCGCTGACTCCCCGGGAGGCCACATCATGGCCGACCTCGCCGATTTGATCGGCAACACCTACGGACCTTTCCAGATCCCGGTCACCGATGATCGGGTGGCGGCGTTTGCCACGGCCACCGGCGACGATCCGAACCGCTGGAACAGCGTTGCCCCGGCGATGCTCGCCAATGTGGCGCTCTTTGCAGCCGCTCCGGCCTTCCTCCAGGACGAAGCGGTGGTGCCGTTCACGCGGTCGCTCATCCATTCGGAGCAGTCGTTTGTCTGGTTGCGACCACTCGAGGTTGGGGAGACGCTCGAGGTGGCGGGCACGGTAGAGGCCGCCCGCTCTCGTGGGCCACTGAATCTCGTCACGTTCTCGCTGACCGCCGAATCCGACCGGGGCCCGTGGCTCACCGGGTCATCCGTGTTTCTGATGTCGGAAGAGGCAGCGGCCGGTGCCGATGACGCCGGCGAACCGGCGGCCTACGACCGACCTCCGTTCGATCCGATCGGCGACAGCTTGGAGCTTCCGGCTGTCGGAGACCCGGTCGCTGAGCTGAGATGTGGTGCGTCCCGTTCCGACTTGATGCGGTACGCGGCCGCCTCCGACGACTGGAATCCGATCCATCTCGACCATGACGCGGCCCGTGCGGCAGGACTCGAAGGTGTGATCGTGCACGGCCTACTCATGGCTTCGTGGATCGGCCGACTGGCGTCACGGTACGGGACAATGGGGGCGATGAGCCTGCGGTTTCGTAGCCCGCTCCGTCCCGCCGTTCCCGCCGTCGTCACCGGTTCTACGGCCTCGGTCGTTGGGAAAACGGCCGAATTGAACCTGGCGCTGTCGGCCGGGGATCGTCGTCTCGTCACCGCCGTCGTTGCGGTAACTGCGTGACGTCTCGTCGGGTCCAAGAGGACGAACAAGCGCTCATTTCCCGGGCCAAGGCTGGAGACGCAGAGGCCTTCGGTGAGCTGGTGTGGAGGTATCGAGACACGGTGTACACGCTCGCGGTTCGCCTGGTGGGGCCCGATCTGGCGGCCGACGTTGCTCAGGAGGCGCTGATCCGAGCTTGGCGCGCCATGCCGCGGTTCCGCGGTGAAGCAGCACTCGGAACTTGGCTGCATCGCATCACCGTCAACACCGCCTGGACGATGAGAAAACGAGCCGCCCGGCACGAAACCCAGCAGCTGGATGAGTCGGCGTTCGACGGGGCAATCGATCACGCCACGGGTCCCGAGAAGGCCGGCGAGATGATCGAGGTGCGGGCAGGTCTACGTGCGGCAATCGAACAGTTGAGTCCGGGACAGCGTGCCGTCTTGGTTCTGCGCGACGTCTACGGCTGGTCGCACGCCGAAGTGGCACGCGAATTGGGAATAACACATACGACCGCGAAGGTCCGTCTGCATAGGGCGCGTAAGCGGGTGCGGGTGCTGCTGGAGGAGGGGTTGTGAGCCGGATCATGTGCAAGATCGCCAACGCCGTCCCCAACAGTTCGCGTCTGATGCACTGGTTCGACGGGCATCGTGAGCAGTGCCTGCGGTGTCAGGCCGACGCGGTTCGGCTGCGTGGAGTGACGCGCCATCTCGGCGGCTTGGAAGCTGAGATGCTGTCGGCTCCGGGCGGGCTCCACACCGAGGTGATGGCCACGCTCCCGATCCAGGACGCTTCCAATCCCAGGCGGCCTCTATTGATTCGTGTCGTCGCCCGGTGGGCCACCGGCATCGGCGTGGCCGTCGCGACGCTGGCAGCAATCATCGGCAGGAGCCGCCGAGACTAAGAGACTCCAGACTTGAGCTTCCAATCTGGCTGGGGACGGAAAACTCGACCGCGGACGACACGACGTCTGGTACCGGTGGCTCGACCGCAGTCCGACGCGAGTCGGTGGTACCTGTAGACCGCCTGGTGAGGATGCGTCGTCTAGATCTGGGGTTACAATGCCGCCGGTTCGTCCCTAGGCTCGCGCGCGGGATCGGACACCCCAAAGGGGCGTAGCTCAATTTGGCAGAGCACTGGTCTCCAAAACCAGCGGTTGGGGGTTCGAGTCCCTCCGCCCCTGCTGCACGGACCGCCCCATTACGAGGACATCATGAACAGAGAGCTGCGACGACTTCAGGAGAAGGAAGAGAAGCGTGCCCGCGACCGGCGAGGTGCTCAGGTGCAGGCGCGCCGCAAGCGCGAGCGTATCGGCCTCCGCCAGTTCGTCTCTGAGGTCCGAACCGAGCTGAAGCGGGTTGCCTGGCCCAGTCGACGTGAGGTCACGACCTTTACCCTGGTGACGCTGATCACTTCGGTGTTTGTCACCGCGTACACCTTCGGGCTGGACCTGACGCTCAAGCGCGCGGTGTTGGAGTTGTTGGCGCTGCGATGACGACTCCCGGAACTCCCAACGACAACCCGGACAACGACGAGCAGAGCGGTTTGATGGCCGAAGCCCTTGCAGGCGTACCCGCGTCCCCGGCTGGTGTGACCACCGATGAGGCTCCACCTGCAGCGCCGGACGAGGGTGACGAGGCCGCCGATGCCACTGACGAGGCCCTCAACGAGATCGTCGAGGACTCACCGTTTGCCGCCGCGGCGGCGATCTTCGAGCAGCAGTCCGAGGATCCCGAGGACCAGCCTGCTGAGGAGGACTCTGCTGAGGAGGCGGTTGCTGAATTGGCGGAGGAGGTACCTGTCGAGGAGGTCTCGGTCGCCGAGGTCGCTGAGGAGACTCCTGATGCCGAGCCAGAGGTCATCGAAGACCCTCCTGTAGAGGAAGCCGACGCTGCCGAGGCCGTCGACGACCCTCCTGTAGAGGAAGCCGACGCCGCCGAGGCCGTCGACGACCCTCCTGTAGAGGAAGCCGTTGAGGCCGTTGACGAGGAAGAGGAAGACGCCGAGGACGTCTTGCCCCCGGCAAGCCCATACGATCTTCCCGGAGCCTGGTACGTCGTGCACTCGTACAGTGGGTACGAGAACAAAGTCAAGGCCAATCTCGGCACCCGCATCAAGTCGATGCACATGGAGTATTCGATATTCGACATCGAGATTCCGATGGAAGATGTCGTCGAGATCAAGGCCGGCCGCAAGGTCACGGTGCCCCGCAAACAGTTTCCCGGGTACATCCTCGTCCGCATGTATATGGACGACGACTCCTGGGGCGTGGTTCGCAACACGCCGGGGGTGACCGGGTTCGTCGGATCCGGGACGAAGCCGACACCGCTGTCGCGCCGTGAAGTCGAGCGAATCCTCGGCGTCCGCAAGGACGAGGAGAAGAAGGCTCCGCGGTTCAAGCCGGACTGGGAGATCGGCGAGACCGTGCGCGTCCTCGACGGTCCATTTGCCGAATTCAACGGGATCATCGAAGACTTCAACCTGGACCGGTCGAAGGTCCGGGTGCTGGTTGACATTTTCGGCCGCGAGACGCCGGTCGAGCTCAACTTCGAACAGATTCAGAAGTTTTAGGGATCACAAGGAGAATCAGGAATGGGTCGCAAGAAGGTAGTCGCGTTGCTCAAGCTGCAGATCCCGGCTGGTCAGGCAAGCCCGGCACCGCCGGTCGGTCCGGCTCTGGGCCAGCACGGCGTCAACATCATGGACTTTGTCAAGGCGTACAACGCGGCGACGGAGAGCAAATCCGGAACCATCATCCCGGTCGAGATCACGATCTACGAGGACCGGAGCTTCACCTTCATCACGAAGACTCCGCCGGCTGCGGTGATGTTGCGTCAGGCGGCG
>JAZGCP010000100.1:0-5562 GCA_036477035.1 Acidimicrobiia bacterium
TCGTGCTTCTGATGCTGATCGCCACACCGGCAGTCATCGGATTCACGGAAGGGGGAGCCGTCCCCGACCCCGTCGGCTGGGCTCTCGCCGGATGGAGCACCCTGCTGGCATTGGGCCTGGCCCGGGCGTTGGTTCCGGCATTGTGGTTGGGACGTTTGGCACACACTCCGCTGGCAGCGATTGTCGGCCTGACAATGGGGTTGCCAACGGCTGTCGCTCTGCTGGCCAAGGCGGCGGTGGAGACTCTGATCATGTGGCGGCGCGACCTGCACCTGGCGGTGAGCCCACTGATACCGGAACGGGTCACGGCGGTGCCGATCCCTCCGGAATTGGTAGATCCTGAGTTCTTGAGAGCTGCCGGCCTCGACGACAGCGGTCGGCCTCTGGAGAACTCGTGAGTCGGCGTCCTAACTTCTGGGTCACCGTGCCCACTGCTCTAGCCGCCCTCGCCGGCGGTGTAGTCGGCTACTTCGTGACCGACGCTTCTTGCGCCCCCGAGTCGTGCACCTTCGCCGCGGTGTCGGTGGCCGTGGCCGTCGGCCTCGGTGCCGCCGTCGGAGTGGGCGTCGTTGTCGTTCTAGCCCTCAAATCGCTCTCCGAATGGCAAGAGCATGCCGACCGCGGAATCCTCACCGAGACCGATCCGGACGCGCCAAAGGCTCCTCCTACCTGTTGAGGGGATAGGAATTAGGGAAGAACGTATTAGGAAGCCGTCTCGCCGACCATCCCGGGTTCCCACTACTCGGGAGCAGCAAATATCAGCGACACGTTGTGTCCACCGAACCCGAAGGAATTGGTCATCGCCTTGTCTACCGCCACCGACCGCGCCTCGTTGGGTACATAGTCGAGGTCGCACTCTGGATCGGGGGTCGTGTAGTTGATCGTTGGGGGTACCACGCCGTCGCGGATCGCCAGGATGCACACCAGTGACTCGAGGGCTCCGGCGCCGCCGAGCAGGTGTCCGGTCATCGACTTGGTCGACGATATCGGCATCGAATAAGCGGACTCGCCGAAGACTGTCTTGATCGCAGCGGTCTCCGTGGCATCGTTGGCCTTGGTGGAAGTACCGTGAGCGTTGATGTAGTCGACATCGCTTGCCGCCAATCCGGCATCATCGAGGGCGTGTTGCATGGCGCGCGCCGCACCACCTCCGCCCGGGCGCGGCAAGGTCACGTGATACCCGTCGGACGACATGCCGTAGCCGACGACTTCGCCATAGATGCGGGCGTTGCGAGCGAGGGCGTGTTCACGTTCTTCAAGGATCAGAGTTGCCGCCCCTTCTCCCATGACGAATCCGTCGCGATCGGCGTCGAAAGGACGGCTGGCGCCCTGGGGGTCGTCGTTGTTGAGGGACAGGGCCCGCGACTGGGCGAAGCCGGCCAGCGCAAACTCACAAACCGGGGCTTCGGCCCCGCCGGCCACCATCACATCGGCCGCATCGCGCTTGATGATCTCGGCGGCATCGCCAATCGCATTGGCGGAGGCTGCACAAGCGGTAACTGCGCAGGTGTTCGGGCCGAAGAGGTTGTATCGGATCGAAACCAGACCGGCAGCCATATTGGAGATGATCTGCGTGATCGTCAGCGGGCTGACCCGATCCGGGCCTCGTTGGCGCATTGTGTCGATGCCGTTTTGGAACGAGATCATGCCGCCGATCCCGGAACCGACGGAAACTCCAGCGCGCATCGCTGCGGGATCATCTTCCTCGTAGGAGATCCCCGCATCGGTCAGCGCCTGATGGCTAGACGCCCAGAAGAGCTGGTCATACCGATCGAGCCGGCGCGCTTCCTTGCGCTCTATGTACACCTCAGGGTCGAAGTCGGTGATCTCCCCCGCAATTCGGGCCTTCATATGGCTGGCATCGAAATGGGTGATCTCACCGATCCCGGACTTCCCCTCTTGGGCAGCCTTCCAGAAGGTCTCGACGTCCAACCCCAGCGGATTGACCGTTCCAAGGCCCGTAACAACGACGCGCCGCGACACAATCAGCCTCCGAGCTTCTCCATGACGACATCGACGGCGGCGCCGACGGTCCCGATGGCCTCGGCCTCTTCGTCGGGAATAGCCACTCCAAAGTTGTCCTCGAGCGCCATCAGCAGCTCGACCACACCCAACGAGTCCACTTCGAGATCTTCTTCGAAAGTGGCGCTCATGGTGATCTTGTCGCGATCGAGACCCAGCTCGTTGACGAGCAGATCGGTCATTTTGGCTTCTACTTCGGCCCTATCCATTGATTGGCTCCTAACTCGGTGTCATTTCGTAATTACTGAAATTCAAAAAGCGAGGCCGCCGTCCACGACCAACACCTGGCCGGTCACGTAGCCCGCCGCGTCCGAGGCAAGATACCCGACCGCCGCCGCCACGTCCTCGGGAGCGCCCAGCCGTCCCAAGGTGATCGCCGGCAATACGGCCTCGATCACGGCCTCCCCGAGCTCGCCGGTCATATCCGTCTCGATGAAGCCGGGGGCTACCGCGTTGACGGTTATCCCCCTCGACCCCACTTCTTTGGCAACCGATTTGGTGAGGCCCACAAGACCAGCCTTGGCTGCTGCGTAATTGGCCTGACCCGGGTTGCCGGACAGCCCGGAAACCGAAGTGACGTTGATGATTCTCCCCCACCGAGCCTTGAGCATCCCTCGCAGCGCTGCCCGGGTGCACAGGTAGGCGGACGTCAGGTTGGTCTGGATCACCCGGTCCCATTTGTCTGGCTTCATCCGCAGCACCAGGTCGTCGTCGGTGATACCGGCGTTGTTGACCAAGATCGAAATCGGCCCCAGCCGCTCTCCGATCTCGCCGACCATCTCGGCGACTGCATCGGCATCGCCCACGTCCGCGGCAATGGAAAGAGCGGTGCCACCCATTGCCTCAATCGTCGCGACGACTTCGTCGGCGGCGTCGCGACGGGATCGATAGTTGACCGCCACGGCGTTGCCGGCTGAGGCGAGATGGGTCGCGATCGCTCGTCCGATACCCCGCGATGCTCCGGTGACGAGAGCGACCCGTTCCCCCACGTTCACACACCCGTCCCATGGGCCACGATGTTGCCGGCCAGGAGCTCCAGTGCCGTCTTGTCGTTGGGCGGCAGCTCGGCTTCGGAGGTTCCCAGGGATTCGACGCGCGGTCCCCAGCGATAGGCCGCCGCGGCCCAGGTAAACCCGCCTCCGAAGGCTGCGAACACAATCGTGGCACCGGGCTCGATCCTGCCGTCCTCAATAGCCTCGACGATGGCGATCGGGATCGTGGCTGCCGATGTGTTGCCGTAGGCGGCGATGTTGATGAACATCTTCTCGGGAGGGAGCTTGAGGCGCCGCGCCGTGGCGTCCAGGATCCGCACGTTGGCCTGATGCGGAATGAGCAGATCGACGTCGTCGACCTCGATGCCTGCGACCGCCAACACCCGGGCCGACGCATCGCTCATCGAGGTGACCGCTCGCCTGAAGACTTCCGGCCCATCCATGATGAACGACGGCAGTCCTCCTCGGTCGGCGGGTCCCTCGGTCCCCGAGGAGGGAACACAAAGCAGGTCACCCGCCGTCCCATCAGATCCGAGTTCGAAGGCCAGCAGCCCGACTTCGGAGTCGGTATCGGTCGCTTGCACGATCACCGCACCGGCCCCGTCGCCGAAAAGAACGCTCGTCGAGCGATTGGTAAAATCGAGCCAATTGGACAACTTCTCGGCACCGATGATGAGAACGGTTTCCGTTGCTCCGGTCTTGATCATCTGATCGGCGGTACTGAGAGCAAAGATGAAACCCGAGCACGCCGCGTTGAGGTCCATACCGGCGGCATTGGTCGCTCCGATCTTGCCCTGCACCATCGTTGCCGCTGAAGGAATCATGCGATCCGGGCTGCAAGTGGCCACCAGGATGAAGTCCAGGTCTTCGGCTGCCACTCCGGCGGACGCCAAGGCGCGCTGCGCCGCTACCGCCGAGAGATCGCTCATCTCGACATGGGAGATACGGCGCTCTTTGATGCCGGTCCGAGTGGTGATCCACTCATCGCTGGTGTCCGTCACGGTCTCCAGATCGCTATTGCTGAGAACCGCAGGAGGAACACACTTGCCCCAACCGGTAATGATGGCGTGGCGCACCTGCGCCTCCTCTCTTGCCCGCCGCTGCTCAGTTCTGGAGCCGTCTCCGTCGAGCCACTCAGGCGGTGGAAAGAATCCCGACCGCCTCATCGACATCTTCCAGCGAGGATACGACGACGGTCTCCGTTCCCTCTACCGACCTCTTGGCGAGTCCAGCGGTTACATCGCCGGCGCCGACATGAACAAAAGATCCGATGCCGGCCGCAGCCATCTCCTGTAGGGATTCGCCGAATCTCACCGGAGCGGTCAACTGAGCCACCAGTGCCGGGCCGATTTCCTCGGTATGGGGCGAAGCCGCGACGTTCGACCACACCGGAAACGAAGGCGAACGGAACGAGGCTTCTGCGACCGCTTGGCCGAGTTCGACCGCGGCCGACTCCATATACGGTGAGTGGAAGGCACCGGCGACTTTGAGCGGAATCGCTCGTCGCACTCCAAACTCACGGGCGTTGGCGACGACCCACTCGATGTCTGCCGCACCACCGGCCACAACTATTTGGCCCGGCGCATTGATGTTCGCAACCCACAGGCGGCCCCCGGCTGCACGCCGCCCGGCGGTGATGGTGTCCGCCGATTCTTCGTCGGATCCCAGGAGAGCCGCCATGCCGCTGTGCTCGATGTCGGCAGCTGCAGCCATGGCCCGCCCCCGCTCCGCCACCAGGACAAGGCCTTCGAAGAAGTCGAGTGCTCCGGCCGCAGCCAGAGCGGTGTACTCCCCCAGAGAGTGGCCGGCGGCGCCGGCGGGCCCGCCCGACAGCCGACTCTCCAACTCCGACCAGAGAGCGTACGCCGTGGCATAGAGTGCCGGTTGAGCGTGCTCGGTCCGAGTGAGCACCTCCTCGGGACCGTTCAAGCACATCTCGCGCAGCGAGAATCCGAGTACTGCGTCGGCGTCGGCACCGAGAAGCTCTGGCTTGGCATCGAACAAGTCGGCTCCCATGCCCACGAACTGACTCCCCTGACCCGGGAACAGAACGGCATACGACATGGGGGAGGTCTCTCTTTGAGGGCGGGGATTGGGAAGTCTAAGGAGCTCCAGCAGCTCGGCGGGCCGGTCGCGGCTCTTCGGCACATAGAGACTTCGGAGCGATGTACCCCGGTTCCTGAGTGGCGTTGGCGGTCCAGAGCGGAATCGTTGCGACTGCGCGATCGCCTCGCTGCGCTCGGCGGGCAATCACTTCGTGGGCAATCGCTGCCCTCGGCAGCGAGTAATCCTGCCGCTCGGGATCGAGCCGACCTGCTTGTTCCTGATTTGAGGGTCGGGAAACCTGACAAGAATGCCGGCACGGCCCGGGTAGGCGCGTAGAGCGATTCAGAGGAGGCTACGCCTGGAACGGGAAACGCACGCCACGGTATCCTGCTCGCCGCTGATGAAACCCACCCATCCATCGCTCTGCGCGATACCAACCGGGTCCGGCATCGAAATCCCGATACCCCGTCGATACGAGCGACTCCTCGACCTCGCCTACAAC
>JAZGCP010000101.1:0-4002 GCA_036477035.1 Acidimicrobiia bacterium
TCGCCACCATGGTCGGTGGTGACGGCGTCCACGATGGACAGGCCGAGCCCCGATCCCGGGCGCGCTCGCGCCTGCGGCGACCGATAGAACCGTTTGAACACGTGGTCGAGATCCGCCTCGGGGACACCAGGGCCGTGATCCCGCACCGAGAATTCATGACCGCGGAGGCGGATCTCGAGTCGCTCGCCGTCGCTGCCCCACTTGGAGGCATTGTCGAGGAGGTTGGAGACGGCTCGCAACAGCCCGCTCGGTCTGCCGATGAGGACCGTCGGCTCCAGTTCGGCCTCGATCGCCAGGTCGGTGCGCCTTCGCAGCCGTGCTATCGCCTGCTCGACGATGGCACTCAAATCCAGCTCGACTCGTGGCTCCTCGTCACGACCGATCGTGGCCAGATCGACCAACTCGCTCACCAGATGCGACAGCTCGCCCACTTCAGAGGTGAGGTCGGCCATCAGTTCGGCGCGGTCCTCGTCGCGGACCCTTCCCAACACCAGCAACTCGATGTTGGTCCGAAGGCTGGTGAGGGGCGTGCGTAGTTCATGGGAAGCGTCGGTGACCAGCCGGTGTTGGCTGATCCGGGCCTCCTCCAATGCGGCAAGCATGGTGTTGAACGCAGCCGCCAGACGCCCCAGCTCGTCTTCTCGCCCCAGGTCGATCCGCGCTTCCAAATCGTGCGTTGCTGCCACGTGCTCGGCTGCATCGGTGAGCAATCCCACGGGGCGCAGGCTGCGACGGCTGATGAACCAACCGACCACCGCCGCGGCCGCTGCCCCCAGGATGCCCAGAAGGGTCAACCGGAGCCGAAGACCCGACAGGATGGCGTCGGTCCCGGACACGTCGCGTGCCACCTGGATGGCCAAACCGGGACCCAGGTGTCGGGTCAGCATCCGGTAATGGACCGTATCCACGATCACATCCCGCAGCAGGTCGGGACCGATGTGGCTCGCCAACTCGAGATCCGCCTCATCCACGGGCAGGACCACTCCATATGCCCCAAAGCTCAGCACGAGGCCGCTGGCGTCGACGAACTGAGCCACGGCGTCTTCGCGGATGATGTCGCCTCCCGGCTCGCCCCGGCCGGCTCCCAGGCCCGGGCTGCCGAACAGGCCGGAGCGGCGTCCGATGTCGTCTAGCTCGACCGAGCCGAAGACGCCGACAACAGGGCCTCTCTCGATCAGAAAACGATCGACCTCCAGGATTGCTTCGTCCCTGGCAAACCCATAAGCAAAGAATGCAACTACGGCAACCGCCAATCCGACCGCCAGGGCTACGAACGTGGTGAGTCGGGCTCGAAGGCTCACTGTTCGCGGGCGACGTAGCCGACGCCGCGAACTGTATGGATCAACCGGGGCTCGCCGTCGGCTTCGGTCTTGCGCCTCAAGTAGCCGATGTAGACGTCCAGGGAGTTCGACGAGGTCGCAAAGTCGAATCCCCAGATGCGGTCGTAGATGGTGTCACGCGACAGCACAATTCCTGAGTTCATTGTCAGGAGCTCGAGCAGGTCGAACTCGGTCTTGGTCAGATCGACCAGACGCTCGCCTCGTCGCACCGTCCGCGCTGCCGGGTCGAGCGATAGATCAGCGATTCGCAGCACGCCCGAATCGGACGACAGCTCGCGGCGGCGCAGCAGGGCGCGGACCCGGGCCAGTAATTCCTCGAGGGCGAAGGGCTTGACCAGGTAATCGTCGGCTCCGGCGTCGAGTCCGGCCACTCGGTCGGAGAGTTCGTGTTTAGCCGTCAGCATCAGAATGGGGGTCGAGTCTCCGGCCGCCCGAATTCTTCTGCAGACGGCCATGCCGTCGAGTATCGGCATCATGATGTCGAGAACGATGGCGTCCGGTGGCGTTTGGGCTGCCTCCACCAGGGCCCGCTCCCCGTTCTCGGCGGTCGCCACCTCGTATCCCTCGAACTTGAGGGCGCGTTCGATGGACCTCCGCACTGCATGGTCGTCTTCAGCAATGAGAACTCTGTGAGTCACGTGGGCAGGGTACCGACCGATCATGAGAGGTGAGTGAGAGGCCGGTTAGCCGGTGGTGAGAGAAAATCTCAGCAAGCCTTCCCAGGTTTTCCCACCAGAGATCTTGGCCCGGCGGGTAGCCAACATCAGGTCGAACCTTTTACGATCCGGCCGTGAGTATCTACTCCCGACTTCTTGCCGCGGTCGGAGACCGGCGGTGGTTTGCGGCGGTGGCCTCTCGGCTTGCTCCTCGCCTCGACCGGGTCGTATTCACTCTGACCCGAGGACGTCGGCTGGCAACGCCGGCGTCGGTTCCGACGTTCTTTGTCACCACCGTCGGTCGACGCAGCGGGGCTCCTCGCAGAGTCGCCCTGTCCTATCTGCAGCGCGGGGGTGACTACATCGTGGTCGGGTCGAACTTCGGCAAGATCGCAACCCCCGAGTGGGCCTTGAACCTTGCCGCCAACCCTCGAGTAGGAGTCGAGATTGGTGGCGAGGAGTTTCAGGCCGAGGCACGGGCGGTGCCCATTGAGGAGCAGGGCGCCTACTGGGAAGCGTTCGAGGCGATGTGGCCTCCTTATGCAACGTATCGAACGAGGGCGAGCAATCGCACTATCAGTATGTTCCGGCTGGCCAAGTGCTGACAGCCGACCACCCGAGGCATGCGTCGACGGCGCGGAGGCAATCGTCGGATTGATCGGAATACGGAGGAGTCACCGGAGCTTGACAAGACCGTGACAATCGATCTGGAATTCGTGTACGTCGGCGATCCGATGTGCTCATGGTGCTGGGGGTTTGCTCCGGTGCTGGAGCGGATGCAGACCGTCTACGACATCCCGATCAGGGTCGTGGTCGGCGGTCTGCGACCCGGACCCGAGGCTGAGCTGCTCGACGACCGGCTGCAAGACGTCCTGACGCATCATTGGGATCAGGTCGAGCAGGCGTCCGGTCAGAGTTTCGACCGCACGTTCCTCGAACGCCGCGACGGTTGGAAATACGATACCGAGCTCCCGGCCAAGGCCGTTGTGGCAATGCGTTCGTTGGACGAGAAGATGACCCTCCCGTTTCACACTCGACTCCAGCGGGCGTTTTACGTAGAAGGCATAGACATCACGGATCCGAAGCAGTATTCAGCGTTGGTCGATGGCTTCGGTATCGATCCGGAGGAGTTTGGGCGGCGATTGGAGTCCGATGAGACAACGCGTCTGACTTGGAACGATTTCGCTGAAGCCCGCTCCCTCGGCATCTCGGGGTTTCCGGCCCTGCTGGTATCCGACGGGACCCAGCACAGTGTCGTGACCAGAGGATTCATGCCGGCGGACAGGTTGCTGCCCGCACTCTCGGATTGGCTCCTCGGCCAGTACAGCGACGCCGCAGGCGGGCTCTTCTGCGAGCCGGGTGTGACCTGCTGACCGCTCGGCGGCGCTTCAACAAGCATTTCGGCCGGCAACGGATTGATTCAGAGCCGCTTTAAGCGCCGTCGGCGCCGGCCAAAATAGACCGGGCTGTCTCGCACTGCGACACTCCTTTGCCTACGATTCCGCCACGTGAACCACCATCCCATGATCATCCAGGGTGGCATGGGGATCGCGGTGTCAGGGTGGACTCTGGCCAACGCGGTCTCGTCTGCCGGCCAGATGGGCGTTGTTTCCGGTACGGCCATCGACGCCGTCCTGGTGCGCAGGCTGCAACTCGGCGATCCTGACGGAGCGATTCGCCGCGCCTGCGACGCCTTTCCTATTCCGGGGGTCGTAGGCGACATCCTGGACCGTTATTTCATCGAAGGCGGCAAGGAGCCAGATGCCCGTTTCAAGCAGAAGCCGATGGGCAAGCTCAAACCGTCGCGCCGGCTGCAGGATCTCATCGTGGTCGCAAACTTCGTCGAGGTGTGGCTGGCCAAGGAGGGGCATACCCAACCGGTCGGTATCAATTACCTCGAGAAGATCCAGGCTCCGACCATCGCATCCTTGTACGGTGCGGCTCTCGCCGGGGTCGATTACGTATTGATTGGAGCCGGAATCCCGCGGGCGATCCCCGGCATTCTG
>JAZGCP010000102.1:0-2004 GCA_036477035.1 Acidimicrobiia bacterium
GACGCAGTGGCGCTGTTCGACCCGACCCACACGGCTCCGTACGTACTGTTCGTGCGGCCCAAGGATCGGGAAATGGAGGCATGGAACGGACTGCGGGCAGGCGTCGACGGAGCCATCTCCGACTACGGCGCCGACGCCGCCTATCCCATTGACGAACTGGCCAAGGTGCTGCGCGACCGATTCCGGGGACGGGAGGCCCTCTGGTACAACCTCGGCGGATCCATCGATGACATAGTGCTCACCGCGGCCCGCCAGGCCCGCGGCTACCACCTCCGCACCGGTGACACGGTCCCCACCGCCATCCGCAACGCCGCCGCCGTCCTCGGCGAGATGCGGCTGATCAAAAGCAAGGACGAGATCGCCGCCCTCCGCGAGGCGTGCCGGGTCTCGGCCGAAGGCCATGCCGAAGCAATCCGCTTCGCCGGGCCGGGTCTGTCCGAACACGACGTGCAGACCGCCATGGAGTTCACCTTCCGGTCGCTTGGGGCGGTTCGCGAGGCTTACCCCTCGATCGTGGCCTCGGGCAATAACACCTGCATCCTCCACTACATGGACAACGATCGTGAGATGGAGAACGGGGACCTGCTCCTCGTCGACGCTGCCGCCGAGATCGGGCACCTCTCTGCCGACATCACCCGCACCTTCCCGGTCAATGGCACTTTCACACCCCCGCAGCGGGCCATCTACGAACTCGTGCTCGCCGCCCAGGAAGCGGTGATCGACGCCTGCAAGCCGGGGCTTCCGTATTCCGAAATGCATACCATCGCGGTCGGGATCCTCACCGAAGGGATGGTGGATCTCGAGTTGCTGCCAGGACCCGTCGACGACGCCATCGCCTTCGGGTGGTATCGCGAGTTCTATTTCCACGGCACCGGCCACTGGCTCGGAATGGACGTGCACGATGCCGGGACGTACCGGGTCGATGGCAAGGGCCGTCCGCTGGAGCCTGGGATGGCGTTTACGGTTGAGCCCGGCATCTACGTCGCAAGAGACAAAGCCACGATTGAGCTGCACAACGAGCCGTTCGACGCCGACGAAGAGCGAGATCTCGCTTATCTCGAGGGTGCAGCCGAAGCCAAGAGCATCATCGCCGAGCGCAAGGAGGCGGCAGCCGCAGTACAGCACCAGGTGCCGGAGCAGTTCCTTGGAATCGGTGTTCGCATCGAAGACGACTTGCTCGTCACCGACAACGGTGTCGAGAACCTGACACGAGGCGTGCCCGTCGATCCCGACGAGATCGAGGCGCTAGCCAGCCAGCGAGCGACGGTTCCCCACCCCGCCTGAGCTCGGTGGCGGGACCTCAGCGGGTAGTGGCTCTCCGCGAAGACCGGCGATCACGTTCTGGGCCGCTAACTCGGCCATCGCGGCCCTGGTCCGCTCCGTCGAGGAGCCGAGGTGCGGGATCACGAAGCAATTCTCGAGATGAAGCAGCGTGTGATCGGGTGGAGGAGGCTCCGGATCGATGACATCGATGCCGGCTGCGGCGATCTCGCCGGTACGCAGGGCGACGATCAGCGCTTCGCTGTCGACGATCGGCCCGCGTGCGATGTTGACGAGGGTTGCCGTGTGCTTCATCGCCCGCAGTGCCGCAGCGTCGATCATCCCCCTCGTCTCCTCGGTCAACGGCACCGCAACGATCACATGATCTGATTCGCGAAGCAGCTCGGGAAGGGTGACGTAGTGAGCCCCAAGATCCGCTTCAGCCAGTGCCTGACGGTGGCGAGCGGCGTAGAGCACGCTCATGCGGAATCCAGTCGCCCTCCGCGCCACTGCCCTGCCCACCCGTCCAAAGCCGATGAGGCCGAGGGTGCTGCCGTACACGTCATGGCCCAACAACAGCCTTGGCTCCCATTCGTCCCATTTCCCCCGCCTCACATACTCGAGGCCGCCCCGGAATCGCCGGGCAGCAGCGAGCATCAAACCGAAGGCGGTGTCGGCGGTGGTCTCGGTGAGGACGTCCGGTGTGTGTCCGACGGGGATGCCCCGTTCGCGACATACCTCGAG
>JAZGCP010000103.1:0-5633 GCA_036477035.1 Acidimicrobiia bacterium
CGATGGATCGGCCCGCACCGAAGGTGCGACGGCCCCCGAAGGGATCGCCCACACCGAACGCAGTGAGGTGTGATCGCCGTCCCTGACGTGAAGTGCGACAGCCCCCGAAGGGATCGCCCACACCGAGCAAAGCGAGGTGTGATCGCCCCATCGGGGGCATCTACCATCGAGTGGACCACAAGGAGCACGATCACACAATGAGTGCAACAATCGTCATCGGTGCCCAGTGGGGTGACGAAGGCAAAGGGAAGATCGCCAATCTGCTTGCTCGAGATGCCGATGTCATCGTGCGCTATCAGGGGGGCAACAACGCCGGGCACACCATCGTCATCGGCGACGAGGTGTTTGCGCTCAGCCTGGTGCCTTCTGGAGTCATCTACCCGAACGTGATCCCGGTTATCGGCAACGGGTGCGTAATCGACCCGAAGGTACTGCTCGAAGAGATGGAGACGCTGCAGCAGCGGGGAGTCGACCCGTCAGCTCTCAAGATCTCGGGCAACGCCCATTTGATCATGCCGTACCACCGCAAGCTCGACGCGGTGCGGGAACGTTTTCTCGGTAAGAACCAGATCGGCACCACCAGACGAGGGATCGGACCGGCATACCTCGACAAGTTCGGTCGTGATGGCATCAGAGTCCAGGATCTGTACGACCCCAAGATCTTCAGCGACAAGCTCGAACTGGCGCTGCGCGAGAAGAACCAGATCCTCACCAAGATCTACAACCAACTGCCGTTCGATGCAGCCGAGATCGCTGAGGAGTACCTCGCATACGCGGAGCGTCTCTCCGACCATGTCGCCGACACTTCGCTGTTGGTTTGGCAGGCCATCCGCGACGGCAAGAACGTCGTATTCGAGGGTGCCCAGGGCACTCTTCTCGACATCGATCACGGCACTTATCCGTTTGTCACTTCGTCGAATCCCACGGCAGGAGGAGCCCTCACCGGGGTGGGGATAGGCCCGAAGGACATCGACGCCGTACTCGGCATCACCAAGGCCTACATCTCGCGCGTTGGTAGCGGCCCTTTTCCCACCGAACTCGACGACGACATCGGCCAGAAGATGGTCGAAGTCGGAGGCGAGTTCGGTACCGTGACCGGACGCAGACGACGCTGCGGCTGGCTGGACGCCGTGGCCCTGCGCTACTCGGTTCGGGTGAGCGGCATCACCGAACTAGCACTGATGAAGCTCGATGTGCTGAGCGAATTCGACACGATCCGCATCGCCACCGCCTATCGGTTCGATGAAGTCGAATACTCTGATTTTCCTCGCCAGCATCGGGTTCTATATGAGTGCGAGCCCGTGTACGAAGATCACCCCGGATGGCAGACCGGTATCACCGAAGTCAGATCCTTCGATGACCTCCCCGCAGCAGCCCAGTCCTACGTACGTCGCGTCGAAGAACTCGCAGAGGTCCCGGTGCGCATCGTCTCGGTCGGACCGGACCGAGCCGCCACCTTCGAGGTGAGCCGGTGATCGAGCGTTATTCCCGCCCCGAGATGGCGGCCATCTGGTCCGAGGAGCGAAAACTCGCCATCTGGCAGGAGATCGAAGCGCTGGCACTCGAAGGTTGGGCGGCCGAAGGGGTGGTCCCGACCGAAGTCGCCGAGGCGGTACGCGCCGCCACCGTGAGCCCGGAAAAATGGAGAAGCAGAGAGAGTGAGACGAGGCACGACGTCGCCGCCTACGTAGACGTTCTCGGGGCAGCGATGGCGCAACACGGGCGATGGGTTCATTTCGGGCTTACGTCGTCTGATCTCCTCGACACCGCGCTCGGGGTGCAACTGAAGGATTCCGGGGTGCTGCTCGCCGGGGGGGTTGTCGCCCTATTCGAGACGGTGCAGCGCCTTGCGGTCGAACACCGCGACACGCCAATGATCGGGCGCACCCACGGCATGTGGGCAGAGCCAACCACCTTCGGTCACAAGCTCGCCGGCTTCGGCTTCGCCCTCGTCAACGCCCATCATCGCCTGCTCCAAGCAACCCACACCGTCTCGTACGGCAAGGTCAGCGGACCGGTCGGCAACCACGCCACCGTGTCTCGAGAGGTGGAACGTCACGTCACTGAAGCGCTGGGCCTCCATGCCGAGCCGGCAGCCACCCAGGTGGTGAGCCGCGACCGCCACGCCATGTTCATGAGCACGCTGGCCGTGGTGGGAGCCACGCTGGAACGTATGGCAACTGAGATTCGCCACCTGCAGCGCTCCGAGGTCGCCGAAGTCGCAGAGCCGTTCTCTGAAGGCCAGAAGGGATCTTCTGCGATGCCGCACAAGCACAACCCGATCCTCTCAGAGAATGTGACCGGGATCGCCCGGCTGTTGCGAGGTTGGGCCGCGGCAACACTCGAGAACGTGGCCCTGTGGCACGAGCGCGACATCACCCATTCGTCGGTCGAGCGGATCGCGCTGCCGGACGCCTGCCTGGCGCTCGACTTCGCTCTCGCCCGAACCAATCGGATTCTCCAAGGACTGACCGTGAACGTCGACCGGATGCGCGCCAACCTCGACGCCTCCCACGGGACCGTCTTTAGCCAGGCGGTGCTGCTGGCTCTCATCTCGAGCGGGTCTGAGCGCGACGCGGCCTACCGGATCGTGCAGCGAGCCGCCACCGAGGCTCTCGCCGAGGGGAGGAACCTACGCGACGTGCTCGCCGCCGACGACGACTGCATTCTCGACGACGAGAAGCTGACCCAGGCCTTTGAATTGCACCGCTACCTCGCCCATGCCGGCGAAGGGGTCGACCACCTGGCCGAGATCACGTCGGAGTGGATGAGGGGAAGAGTGGTCGCGTAGGGGACGTTCCCGACTCCCGACTCCGGCGTCACCCACCCAACGGCAGCACGATCATCCCGCAGTGGATGAGGGCGCGCTCCGGCGTTTGAGCAGGATCGGGTATCCCACCAGCACCACACCGGCGAAAAGGAACCACTGCACGGCGTACCCCAGGTGAGGTCCGAGCGACACGTCCCCGACTTCGGGGGCCTTGAGGTCGAACGGAGAATCCTGAACCGTCAGGATCAGATATTCCGAACGAACCTCATATCCGAAGAAGGCAGCCACTACCGCCGGATCGATGCGGGATACGAATTCGGGGAACTCCTCGGGGATGGATCCGCCCTGTGGGGGCCACAAGATCCCTTCCCCATCTATCCGGTTGGGTGGAACGGGGTCGGCGGCGTCGATTCCGACCCAGCCGCGGTCGACGAGCAGGGCACCGCCTCCATCGAGGATCAGCGCGGTGAGAACCTCGTAACCCGACTCACCGTCCCGAGAACGTACGGCTCTCATTTGCGTCGGCGCGTCAAAGACACCCGAGATCGACACCCGTGCAAACGCCCCGTCCGGTATCTGCTCGATGGGAACCGCCGACGTCTCGATCGCCGCAACGACCGCGTCACGCAACGCCACCTTCTCGTCATGGCGCCGCAACTGCCACATTCCGAGGAACACGAACAAGACGACTGTGACGACAACCAGGAGGTGACCGAGCAACCACGAAGGACGAAGCAGTGTGCGCACTCAGGGGATGGTATTCCTGTGGGGTAACCAGTACCCAACCTGGTCTGGCTAGGCGTACTCGGCGCGTCAAGCCATATCTCGCCCGCCCGCCACTCAGTACCCAGTACCAGAAAGAGGAGTTACTGGTTACTGGCTACTGGCTACTGGCTACCGGCTACCGGCTACCGGCTACTGGCTACCGGCTACTGGCTACCGACGGCGTCGGCCAGGGCCCCCAGTACTTCGTTGGGGTCGTACAGGATGCGCATTCCGCGCCGCACCACCTCGCGGGTACCCCGGTCCACCGGGTCGGTCCACGCCCATCGAGCCGGCGCAATCCCGAACTCCACTTCGGGGCCATCCTGATACTGGACCCGGAGCGAGGCGACGATCCCCCACTGTTCGAGAGCCACCGACAGAACCTCGCCAAACTCTGCAAGCCACGAGCGATCGCCGAGCTGCCTGTGGAGGTCTCCGGTGAGGACGATCAGATCCACATCGGAGTCAGATGCGGCCTCGCTACGGGCGTGCGACCCGACGAGAGCGACCCCCACGATCTCGTCGTGCCGCGCCGCCCACCCGGAGATCGAAGTCAGCAGCTCGTCGACTGTCATAGCGCCATCGTATGCGGTTACCTCGCGGCCGGTCTCGACGCCCGCTACCCGACGCCCGAAAATCGGGTATCTGAATCAGGTATCGGGTATCTGAGTCGGGTATCGGGTATCGGGCTACTGGCTACTGGCATACCGTCGCAACTCGCGCCTGGCGACCGAACGTTTGTGAACTTCGTCCGGCCCGTCCGCTATTTGCAGCGTTCTGGCGTGTGCGTATAGAGCGGCCAGCGGAAAGTCGTCGCTGACGCCGGCGCCTCCCAGCACCTGAATCCCCCGATCGATCACCCAGATCGCCATCTCGGGGACCGCCACCTTGATGGCCGATATCTCGATGCGAGCACCCTTGACCCCGACGGTATCGATCAGCCAGGCCGCCTTCAGCACCATCAGTCGAGCCTGCTCGATCTTGATCCGAGATTCCGCAATCCAGTTCTGGATCACACCCTGCTCGGCGAGCCTCTTGCCAAACGCCACCCGCTCCTGCGCCCTGGTGCACATGATGTCGAACGCCCTCTCCGCCATGCCGATGAGGCGCATGCAGTGATGAATCCGCCCCGGTCCGAGCCGGGCCTGTGCAATCGCAAACCCGCTGCCCTCCTCGCCGAGCAGATTGGACTTCGGCACTCTGGCGCCGTCGAAGTCGATCTCTGCATGCCCGCCGCGCTCGCGGTATCCGAAGACCTTGACGTTGCGGACGATCTCGACGCCGGGTGTGTCCAACGGGACCAGCACCATGCTCTGCCGGTGATACGGATCGGCGTCGGGGCTGGTGACGCCCATGACGATCGCAATCTTGCAACGTGTCGAGACCGCCCCCGTCGACCACCACTTTCGACCGGTGATCACAAAGTCGTCACCGTCCTCCTCGATACGGCATGAGATGTTGGTGGCATCCGAAGAAGCCACCGCCGGCTCCGTCATCGAGAAACAGCTGCGGATCTCTCCGTCGAGCAGAGGTACCAGCCACTCCTGCTGCTGTTGGGGGGTTCCGAATTCGGCCAGGATCTCCATGTTGCCTGTGTCCGGGGCGGAACAGTTCGTCGCCTCGGGGGCGATCCAGGGACTTCGGCCGGTGATCTCTGCCAAAGGGGCGTATTCGAGAACGGACAAGCCGGCTCCCCAGTTTCCGTCGGGCAGAAACAGGTTCCACAAACCACGGCGTCGTGCTTCTGCCTTCAGATCTTCGATTACCGGTGGGGTGACCGCGGGATCGTGCCCCACCTCAGCCATCTGCGACTCGTAGACGGGCTCGGACGGCGTCACATGCTCGTCCATGAAGTCCTGGAGGCGCTGGCGCCACTCCTCGGTCCTCTCACTGAAAGCGAAGTCCACGGCGTCTCCTCGGGTCGGTCGGCGCCGCGAGTCTATGAGGGCGCGTCTGGCACAGCGTCTATGGCACGACGGCCGACCTGGCTACCCAATGCTCGCCGGTAATGTGGTCCGGTGTCCGACCACGGTTCGCACGACCCTTCCACCTCCTACTGCTATCGCCATCCAAATCGGGCGACCCGTCTCGCCTGTTC
>JAZGCP010000104.1:0-2454 GCA_036477035.1 Acidimicrobiia bacterium
TCACCACCTCACAATATCTGCTCGACAGGTCGGTAGCCACGCTGAGAGACCATGCGATCGCATGGACACTGCGGAGTCTTGATGATCGAATCGCCGACCTGGCATCGATCCGGACCCGAACGATGGAGGCCGCTCCCGACCTCGTGGCCGATGCACTGCAGGCCAAGGGCATTGGACCGGAGATGGAGGGCGAGGAGTGGATTTCGGGCCCTTTGAGCGTCTTGCGCACCATCCGCTTCCTCCAGGCCACGCTCGAGGGTATTCGGCGGAGTGGCGAGGTCCCTCTGCCGGATGATGCGATCAGAGAGCGCGCCGACGGCCAGGTGACTGTGGATGTGCTTCCCGGAGATGGATGGGATCGAATTCTCTACCCGGGTTGGAAGGCATCGGTGCGGATGGATCCCAGCATTCGGCGCGGGCAGGCTCGGCTCAACCTCGGAGGCATATATACCAAGCCCGAGACCGCCGATGCCGCCGTTGCCGTCGTTCTCGGAGCCGGCAATGTCTCGAGCATTACCCAACTGGATCTGGTGCAGAAGCTGTTCGCGGAGGGGCATGTGGCCATGGTCAAGTTCAACCCGGTGAACGACTACATCGGACCCTACGTCGAGCACGGGTTCGCAGATCTCATTGCTGCCGGGTTTATCCGGACGTCCTACGGGGGAGCAGATGTGGGGGATCACTTGGTGATGCATCCGGAGACCGACGAAGTCCACCTCACCGGGTCCGAAGCAACCCACGATGCGATCGTGTTTGGAGTCGGATCCGATGGCGCTGCTCGGAAAGCCGCCAACACGCCACGGATGAAAAAGCCGATCACGAGCGAACTCGGGAACGTGAGTCCCGTGATCGTCGCCCCGGGTGCTTGGAGCAACCGGGAGATGTCATATCAAGCAGAGCACGTGGCGACGCAGCTCCTGCAAAACGCCGGGTACAACTGCAACGCCGCCAAGGTAGTCATCCTCCCGGAGAACTGGGACCAGTGCCGCGAATTCATGGATTTGGTGGGCGAGAAGCTGGCCTCGAGACCCGATCGTACGCCGTACTACCCGGGATCGTTAGAGCGCTACGGTCGAATCATCGATGGTGGAGGCGAGGTCCGTACCTACGGTGACTCGAAGGAGGGACTTCCTCCCACCATTGTCGGTGTGGACGCGGATGCCGATCACCCGGCATTCACGGAGGAGGCCTTTTGTCGCGTCATGGCGTCGGTGACCCTCCCGGGTGATGGCCCCGCGGAGTTCCTCGACCGTGCCGTCGAGTTCTGCAATGACCGCCTGCGCGGCACGCTCAACGTGACCTTGCTGGTCGACAAGGCGACGTTGCAGGCAAACCGACCGGCCGTCGACCGGGCAATCGACGATCTTCGCTATGGGACCGTCGGGTTGAACCTGTGGGGCGCCGCCGGGTTCCCACTCGGAGTGACCCCGTGGGGTGCGTTCCCCGGCCACACATTGGACGACATCGGTAGTGGCATGGGATTCGTCCACAATGCTCGGCTGATCGATCGGCCTCAGAAGACGGTGGTACAGGCCCCGTTCGTTCTGGTACCCAAGCCGACCTGGTCGGTGTTTCACGGGAATGCGGGGGCGGCATTGCGAAAGGCGGCTGCATTCGAGGCTCGCCCCGCCGCATGGCGGATACCGGGGCTGCTGGCGTCTGCGGTCCGGTTCTGAGAGGGAGTAGGCCGTCAGACCCACTAGGTCCCTCGCAGGCTGACCCCCTTGTATCCGGCGATGAATCCGGACTCGGCGAGAACCTTGCCGAGGGCCGAGTCGGCCACCGGTGCACCATCGATCCGCTCGATTGTCATGCGCTTGATGCGGCCCCGGGCTACATCGGCAACAGCCGATGCCACTCGGACGAGGTCGATGTCGAGATCCGGGAATGTGAGAAGAGATCGCCCGCCGCGTTCGACGAAGGCGCCCAGTCGGCCGTCCACCAACACCACGTATGCGCCGGCGCTTCGTGAGGGTCGGCCCTGGGATTCCGGCCAGGGGATCGCGGCCCCATAAGGGTTGGCCGGATCCGTTGCGGCGATCACGGCCGTCATCGGCTCGGTCGCTCGCAGTCGATCGACCGCGCCGGGGAGAGCGAACTGTGCGCCGCCACGACCTTCTACGAAGTAGCCCCGGCGAATCCGACCGGCCTCTTCTAGTGCTGAGTACACCGGATACAGACCGGAGAATCCGCCGGGCACGTGCTCGGAGAGAACCGCCTCGCGGACCACTACGCCGTGTCGCTCGAGTAGCTGTTCTGCCCGGGCAGCCTGTCGCTCGGTTGGGGTGAAATCTCTCATCAGGTCGGTTGTGAGCGACCAGCGCCCGCTGGCCGCAGCGGGAGCCGATGAGGTCGGGAGCGATGGCTTGCCGGAACGCCGGTTGCGAGCTCGACCCCAGAGGAAGGCGCGCAGCGGGGCAATTGTGTCGTTGGTGATTTCGCCCGCCCAAACCA
>JAZGCP010000105.1:0-2392 GCA_036477035.1 Acidimicrobiia bacterium
GGACCGTCAGATCGCGTCCCAGGCTCAAGAGACGACACCAGCCTCCCGCCGTCTCCCCCGGACCCAGTCCGCCCCCGACCGAGCCGTCTTGCCAGATGGCTGTAGCGAGACCAGCTCCACACCTCCGCCGCCAACACCGAGCACCGGGACAGAGTCGACCACGACCCAGGTTCCGGCGACAGGCACATGATGGTGTCGGCGGGCTTCGAGAATCTTGTGCGTCTGGCCGTCTATCTCGATCGTCGCCGCCGGGCTGGGCGCAAGAGCACGTACCCGGTTGACGAAATCGGTTGCCGAGGGTGAGGTGGCCACCATGCGGTCGTCGATTGAGATCTTGTCGGCGTAGGTCGTGCCCTCCTCGGTCTGGTCCACCGGGACAACCGACCCGTCCAGATACCCGGGTAGGACCCTGACTATGAGCCTTGCCCCGAGATCAGCGAGTCGCCCGGTGAGCTCGCCCCCATTCTCATCAGGAAGGATGTCCACGGCCTGGGCGGTCAGAACCGGGCCGGTGTCCAGACCCTCATCGATCTTGATCACGGTCACGCCACTCATCGTGTCTCCGGCCATGAGGGCACGCTGAACGGGCGCCGCGCCGCGCCAGCGGGGCAGAAGCGAGAAGTGAAGGTTGAGAAACCCGGACGTCGGCAGGGCCAACAATTCGGAACGAAGTATCCGGCCGTAGGCAACGACCACGCCGACATCGAAGTCCCCGGCGGCTTCGACGGTTGGGACCAGCTCCGCCGAAGTAGACGGTTGGGCAACCGTGAGCTCCGCATCCAGAGCGAACATCTTGACCGGGGGCGCCGCCGGTGTCCCGGAACGGCCCCGGGGTCTATCCGGCTGGGTGAGCACAAGGCCAACATCGAACCTCCCGGTCAGGCCGGCGAGAGCCGGAATGGCGGCATCCGGGGTCCCCAGAAAGACGATCCGGGTCATTTCAGGCCAAGCGCTTCGTCTCGCAACTCCTTCAACGCGTGCTTGCGGACTCGTTTGGGGAGCCGGTCGATCAGTAGGTGTCCGTCGAGATGATCGACCTCATGCTGGAGAACGCGGCCAACAATTCCATCACCAGCGAGCTCAATCTCGTTGCCGTCGAGATCGAGGGCCTTCACACGTGCGAACGCAGGTCGCAGGATGGGCCAGTATCGGTCGGGGACAGACAGGCAGCCCTCGTCATACTCCCACTCACCGCTCGTCTCAACGATCTCGGGGTTGATCATCACGCGTGGGCCCAATTCGTCCTGGACGTCAAAGACCGCCACACGCCGTGGGATACCGATCTGGTTGGCGGCGAGCCCCAACCCTGGAGCGTTGTACATGGTCTCGATCATGTCTCGGACCAGCGTGCGCACGGTGGAGTCAATGTCAATAACCGGCTTCGCCTCCATCCGGAGGACAGGATCGCCAAACATTCGAATCGGATAGGTAGCCATCTGCTCAGTGGATCACGGGAGGGTCCCGGCGAGGCAGCGTAGAGGGATGAAGCCGTAAGTCACCACTAGAGGTCAATCGGATCCGCGTCTATGCGCACAGTGCTTCCCGAGTCGCGCCATCTTCTCGCCAACTGTCGCAACGCCGGCCGGGCCTTCCCGAGGTCACCTTCCAGAAGCCAACGCCGGCCTTTCTCGAGCTCGATCGGGCCCATGACCGATGCGTCGGGGAGCTTCCTGAGCTCCCCGTCCAGCCCGGCCGGCTGTTCGCCGCGGACTTCGACTGCAATCATGTCGGTAGACGGTGGCACACCTGTCTTGGCGCGCTCGACGAGAATCCGCTCCAGGTACGGGATCGGGTCTCCTTTTCGCAATGCCTGGACCAGAGGGCCGGCGACGTCGAATGTTTGAACCATCATCCGATGCCCCGATCCGGGCTTGAGTGAGTTGGCCAGTCTGGCAAGTTGGCGCAGGGCCTCCTCCCCTGTTCGGTATCCAGGCCTCATCAGCATTCCGTCGACGTTGGTGGCGACCGTAAGCGACACCGGCCTGAGCCCGGCAAGATCCTTTTCGGTTCCAACCGTCACGGGACTCGCAGTGGCGGCGATGCCTGCCACGGGAGCGCCGAGCCGGGCATTGATCTCCCTCACGGTTTGCTCGATCATTCGGTGACTGGTGAAAACGAAGGAGTCCTCCCCTGCATCCGACATGGCGCGGATTGCGGCGACGACTCTGCTGGACAATTGTCCCGACCCGGGAGCCTCATCCGATCGGTCGACTATCTCCACGAGAGCCCAAGCGCGGGTCCCCACCCGCGTCACCTCGGCACCCGCCGAGAGCACCTCGACACTGGGGGTGGGACCGAAGAAGGCCACCGCGCAACCCTCGATGAGCGAACGCTTCCTGACCACCTCTCGGACGTGGACAGTTGGGGTTTGACGGTCCTTCATCGCCCTCCT
>JAZGCP010000106.1:0-5606 GCA_036477035.1 Acidimicrobiia bacterium
CCCTCCGGAAGCAACTCGCGGGTCTTCATCGGGTTCGGGCGGAACAGGTGCTGGTCACCGCAGGAGGCGACGATGCCCTCTTCCGTTGTTTTCTCGCCCGCCTCGGTCCCGGCGCGACCGCGGTGGCCACCACGCCCACCTTCGAGATGATCCCGATCTATTCGGGGCAGCTCGGCGCCCGACTGGTCGAGATCGAGTGGTGGGAGGGACACTTCCCTACAGCCGACATCATTTCTGCTGCAACCGATGCAGAGGCGGTGTTCGTGGTGTCCCCGAATAACCCGACCGGGGCCATCATCACAGAGTCTGAGTTGAGGGAGGTGTCGGACGCGGTCGGGTTCGTGGTGCTCGACGCCGCCTATTCGGAATTCGCCGAGGAGGATCTGACATCTGCTGCTCTGGAACTGGGCAACGTCGTGGTTGTCCGCACCCTTTCGAAGGCGTACGGCCTCGCCGGGCTGCGGGTCGGCTGTCTGCTAGGCCCGGCTCGTCTGATAGAGGAGATCTCCTCTTACGGCAGCCCTTATCCGGTTTCGTCTCTGTCTATTGCCATCGCAACGGAAACGCTCAGCCGACCTGGCGATGAAGTCGCGATGTTCGTAGCGGAGATCCGGTCCGAGCGGACCGATCTCGCCGGCCTCCTCGATGCTCTCAGCGCCCGATCGCTGTCGTCTCAGGGGAACTTCATCCTTGCGGAGGTTGCCAACCCGGAGTGGGTGACGGATGCTTGCGCGGCTCTCGGCGTCGGCATTCGCAGATTCCCCAACAAGCAGAACCTGGATCACTGGGTCAGGATCACCCTGCCGGGAGATCAGGAGGATTTGGCTCGTCTCAAACAGGTTCTGACGACCGTACTGGTCCCGGAGGCTCTTCTCTTCGATCTGGACGGGGTCCTGGTTGATGTGAGTGGCTCCTATCGGCGATCGATCATCGAGACGGCCGCTTCCTTCGGCGTGGCGGTGTCCGAGGGCGACATCGACGAGGTCAAGTCGTCGGGTGGGGCGAACGACGACTGGGAACTGACTCGACGGTTGATGGCCGAGCGGGGAGTTGAGCTCGCGTATGGCCGGGTCGTTGATCGGTTCGAGCAGATCTATCAGGGACTCGGAGGTAGTCCCGGTCTCAAGCTTCATGAGCGGCCGCTGGTCGATTCGTCGACCTGGCGCAGATGGGCGACAGCCTTGCCTCTGGGGGTGGTGACGGGTCGACCTCGCTCGGACGCCGAGGAAGTGCTCGACCGGTTCGGGCTCCTGGCGAACACGTCGGTCCTTGTGACTAGAGAGGACGCTTCGCTAAAACCCGACCCTGGGCCGGTGCGATTGGCTCTGCAACGCCTCGCAGTCGACAGCGCCTGGCTCGTAGGCGACACGCCCGACGACCTCAACGCAGCCAGATCCGCCGGGGTGGTGCCGATCGGCGTTGTGTCTCCCGGCACCGACCCTTCGTGGGCCGCCTCGATATTGTCTCGGGCCGCACGAACTCTCCACCGAACCATTGATCTGGAGGAGTTACTTCGATGAGCAGGAAAGCAACACTCGATAGGAAAACGAGCGAAGTAGCGATCAGCGGTCGACTGGATCTTGATGGCACCGGTGTGTCGGATGTGAGCACCGGGCTGGGGTTTCTGGACCACATGCTGGTCACGCTGGCGAAACACTCCGGGTTTGATGTAGTGGTTAGCGCGGTCGGGGACACCACTGTCGATGACCACCACACCGTCGAGGACTGCGCCATCGTCCTGGGACGCGCAATCGACGGCGCCCTCGGCGACCGTGAAGGCATCCGCCGGTTCGGCCACGCCTACGTCGCATTCGACGAAACGCTGGTTCGGAGTGTCGTCGATCTTTCCGGGCGCCGTTGGCCCGAGATTCATGTCGGCCTCACCCGGGAGCGAATCGGCGATGTCTCTGCGGAGAATGTTGTTCACTTCTTTCGTTCTCTCGCCATCGAAGGTCGGATGGCATTGCATGTAGATCTGATCCGGGGCGACAACGACCACCACAAGGCAGAGGCTGCGTTCAAGGCAACAGCGCTGGCGTTGAGGTCGGCCGTAGAGATCACCACATTGGGGACGCCGAGCACCAAGGGTTCGCTCGGATGAGCGGCGACGTGACAGTGGTCCCGACGGGGACGGCAAACATGGCTTCGGTGGCCGCCGCTTTCCGGCGGTTAGGAAACGACTTGCGACCAGCTGAGACTCCCGAGGAGATCCGCGTCGCCGACCGGCTGGTGTTACCCGGCGTGGGAGCATTCTCCGCTGCGATGGGGCGCATCGATGAACAGGAATGGCGCGGGTCGCTCGTCGAGCGGGTCTCAGCGGGTAGGCCGACTCTGGCTATTTGTCTCGGCATGCAGCTTCTTTGTGAGAAGAGTGAGGAGAGCCCCGGAGTGCTCGGCCTGGGCATCATTCCCGAGACCATTACGCGGTTCCCGGGTGACCTCCTGGTGCCCCAGCTTGGTTGGAATCTGGTGACCCCCGATTCCCGATGTCGCTTCCTGACGCCTGGATGGGCCTACTTCGCCAACTCTTACAAGCTCGCATCCGTGTCGAACGGTTGGATGAGCGCTCGAACCGGATACGGAGGCGAGTTCGTCTCGGCGATGGAGCGTGGTGATGTTCTCGCCTGTCAATTCCACCCGGAGCTGTCCGGGGAGTGGGGGTCGGATCTCCTGGCTCGATGGCTCGCGGGCACGAGGAGCGGATACTGATGCTGGCCCCCCGACTCGTCCCCTGCCTCGACGTGAAAGACGGCCGCGTGGTAAAGGGAGTCCGTTTCCAGGACTTGCGCGACGCCGGTGATCCTGTGGCCCAGGCCTCGAATTATCAGAACCAGGGTGCAGACGAGATAGTCATCCTCGACGTGTCGGCCACGCCCGAAGGCAGGGGTCACGCGGTCGAAACGACCTGGAATGTGCGCCAGATCCTTTCGATCCCGCTAACCGTGGGCGGCGGTGTCCGCAGCGTCGAAGATGCCCATGCACTTCTAGAAGCAGGGGCTGACAAGGTCGCCGTGAACACGGCCGCGGTGAAGCGACCAGAGCTCATCGCTGAGTTGGCCGGATGGTTCGGATCGCAGTGCACGGTCCTGGCCGTCGACGCCGCCCTACGAAAGAAAAACGACTGGGAGGTGGTCGTCAACGGCGGCCGAGCGCGCACGGGTCTCGATGTCGAGAGTTGGGTTGGCTCCGCGGCGACTCTCGGCGCCGGCGAGATCCTCCTCACCAGCTGGGACCGCGATGGGACCCGCTCCGGATACGACCTCGACCTCATAGCGGCGATCACCGCGGCGGTCAGCGTTCCAGTGATCGCGTCCGGTGGCGCCGACAACGCACGTCACCTTGATGAAGCGCTTGCTGCGGGGGCTACCGCGGTGCTAATCGCGTCGATTCTGCACGATGGAGTCACCACCGTCGGCTCCCTGAAAGACGAGCTCCGGGCGAACGGAGCGGAGGTGAGGCCGTGATCATCCCCTCCATCGACCTGGTTCGGGGACGCGCCGTCCAGCTCATCGGCGGCGAGGTGGAGGCGATCGACGCCGGCGACCCGCTACCGATTCTGGAGAGGTTCAGTCTCGTCGGTGAGGTCGCTGTGATTGATATCGACGCCGCTCGTGGTGAAGGGTCCAACCGCGACCTCATTCGGGACCTGTGCCGTCTGGCATCGCTTCGGGTGGGAGGCGGAATTCGAGATGTAGAGACTGCCATCGACTGGCTCGATGCCGGAGCGTCAAAGGTGATTATCGGCACGACCGCTACAACGGAAATGCTTTCGCAGCTGCCCTCCGATCGCGTGATCGTGGCCCTCGACTCTCGCAATGGGCAGGTGGTCACCCACGGCTGGCGGCGAGAAACCGGTGAATCGGTTCTCGACCGGATCATCGAGTTGAAGGAGTTGTGCTGGGGGTTCCTGGTGACGTTTGTGGAACTGGAGGGGCGGATGGAAGGGACCGACCTGGACCGCGCCAGGAAGGTGATAGGTGCCGCAGGACGCTGCCGGGTCACCATCGCCGGAGGGGTCGCCACCACCCCGGAGATCGCGGAAATCGATCGTCTCGGGGCGGATACCCAGGTGGGCATGGCCCTCTATTCGGGCACGCTGACCCTCGCCGACGCCATCGCGGCGCCACTCACCTCGGAGCGGGACGACGGCCTCTGGCCAACGATCGTCGTCGACCAGCGAGGCGTAGCCCTCGGTCTCGCCTGGTCGAGTTCCGACAGTCTCCAACAGGCCGTCGAGCGTCGGCGGGGAATCTATCAGAGCAGAACCCGGGGTCTGTGGGAGAAAGGTGCGACCTCAGGGTCAACTCAGGAGCTGTTGAGGGTCGACCTCGACTGTGACCGTGACGCCCTCCGCTTCACGGTTCGCCAGCAGGGAGAGGGCTTCTGTCACCAGGACACTCGTACCTGCTGGGGCGAGGACAACGGGCTCGGTCGACTATCCCGCCGGATCGCACAGCTGGTCGATGGGTTGCCACCAGAAGGCTCCAACACCGCAAGGCTGCTGAACGATCCCGATCTCCTGGGTTCAAAGCTCCTCGAGGAAGCCAACGAGCTGGCCATGGCGACATCATGGGACCACGTCGTCCGCGAAGCAGCCGACGTCCTCTATTTCACATTGGTGAAAGCGGCCGCGACGGGTGTTGCCATTGAAGACATCGAACACGAGCTCGACAGGCGCGCCCTGAGAGTCAGTCGCCGAGCGATGCTGGCGAAGCCGGAGCATGTCGAATGAACGGCCTACAACGCTTAAATGCCGACCAGGTGGTGCGGGAACGCCGCTCCCCCGTCGACCCCACGACTCTGAGCGAAGCAGCGGAGATCGTCGAGGATGTTCGACGCCGGGGCGAGGAAGCGATCCGGGAGCACGGCGAACGGCTCGGTGACATCAAGCCCGCCGACAGCCTCGTTGTCGAAAGTCACGAACTCCAGACTGCTCTCGGCGGGGTCGATCCGTCGACGAGGAGTCTTCTCGAGAGGGTGGCCGAGAGGATCGGCAGGTTTGCGGAGAAGCAGCGGTCATGTCTTCTCGACCTCGACGTGGACATTCCCGGGGGTCGCGCCGGGCACCGCTGGCTGCCGGTGAGGACTGCCGGTGCATATGCCCCCGGAGGCCGCTACCCGCTACCGTCGACGGTCCTGATGACCGTCATTCCAGCGAAGGTCTCCGGAGTCGAAGAGGTGTGGGTCGCCTCGCCTCACCCCACGCCGGTAACGCTCGCCGCGGCAGCGTTGGCCGAGGCCGATGGGCTCCTGGCCATCGGCGGCGCGCAGGCAATCGCAGCTATGGCATTCGGGGTGTTTTCGCCACCGTGTGACGTCGTCGTCGGACCGGGTAACCGCTGGGTCACTGCCGCCAAGAAACACCTCTTCGGGGAGATCGGCATCGACGGGCTGGCCGGTCCCAGCGAGATCGTCGTCATCGCCGACGAAAGCTCCGACCCCCGACTGGTCGCTGCGGATCTTCTGGCCCAGGCCGAGCACGACCCCGATGCCTTGGCGATCCTGATTACCGACCAACCGCACCTGATCCAGCAAGTCGAGCGGATACTCGCCAAGGAACTGGCAACCCTGCCGACAGCCGAGGCTGCCTCTTCTGCTCTCGACGG
>JAZGCP010000107.1:0-12088 GCA_036477035.1 Acidimicrobiia bacterium
GCCCTCGCCGCCGCGCTCGAGGCCGGAGTCGACATCGAGTCGACCTGGCCCGGTGGACGGAAGGCCGTGGTCGATGGATCGCACGGGGCCTGGGAAGTCGCCAACCACGAGGATGCCTACTACCCGGGACTGACACTGCGCGAAGCCACCGTCTTTTCGGTAAACGTTCCCTATGCATATCTCGTCGACCTGATCGGTCCCGATCGGGTGGTGGCGGCTGCCAACGCAGCCGGGATCGACACCGAACTCACCGCAGTTCCAACGGTGGTGCTCGGCAGCCAGAACGTAACCGTGTTCGACATGGCCAACGGGTACACCACCTTCGCCAACAACGGAATCCACGTGGAGCCGACCTTCGTGACCCGGATCGAAGATGCCGACGGTCACGTGATCTTCCAGCACCTCCCGACCTATCGCCGAGTCTTCTCAGAAGAAGTGGCACACGACGTGACGTCGGCTCTCACCGACGCAGTGCGCCGCGGTACCGGCCAACAGGCCAAGATCGGTCGCCCGATTGCCGGCAAGACCGGAACGACCGAAGGTAGCCACGACGCATGGTTCGTCGGCTACACGCCCGAACTGGTGGCCGCCGTTTGGGTGGGATTTCCCGAGGGGAATATCGCGATGGTGGCTCCCAACACCGAATACACCATCACAGGTGGAACCTGGCCCGCCCGCATCTGGTCACGTTTTGCGATCTCGGCGCTCGAGGGCGTCGCTTATTCCCCGGTCGATACCTCCAGCGATGTGGAACTGGTCACGGTCCAATTGGATACTTCCACCGGGTTCCTGGCGGGTCCCCTCTGCCCGCGAGCGCACGTGGCCACCGTTCAGCTTCGACCGGCGGTGGTCCCGAGCATCATCTGCCCGATTCACAATCCTCAGGGTCTGGCCGTCAACAATGACGGCACGGTTCCGGGTGTCGAAGGCTTCGGCATCCTGGATGCGGTGATGCTCTTGGAAGCCGGTGCCTACAAGATCCGGATCTCATGGACACCTGAATCAGAGTATGTGACGCCGGGCACCGCAGTCTCTCAGACTCCGGCGGCTGGTACTCCGCTGGCATCGGGCCAAATCGTCGAGCTCGCAGTAGCGGGTCCTGAGCCGGGGACAATCGTGCCCACGGTCACCGGGCGTCACCGTATCGATGCGGCCCTGAGACTCGAGGGCGCCGGCAACACCGTCGACACCATCTTCCTGGCTGATCCCACTCCCGACGAAAACACTGCCTCCAATCTGGTGTGGGGCCAATTCCCCGCCGGCGGCGACCCCACGACCGGCCGAGTCACCATCTGGGTGGAGCCGGAAGAGAAGTCCTGAGTCGTGAGTCTTGAGTCTCAAACCGGCTCCTGACTCCCGACTCCTGACTCCTGACTCGGATCTAGAACGAATCGCCATTCTCGCTCTACCGCCTTCGTGATCCCGATCCTTCGGCCGGCGGTGATGGAACCCGCCACCGGCTCGCCGGAGATCGTGGCCGGACCATCGAAGACGTTCGACCCGTCGAGGCTTCCATCCACGCCCAGGGCCTGACAGAGCTTGCCGGGGCCGTCGGTAAGGTTGATGCTCCTCCCCCGCCGCCGCTCCATGACATCGATCCCCTCCGTCGCGGTACCACCGCGCAGCAGGACCGCCCGGGCCGTCCCCACCGGACCGCAGACCACGTTCATGCACCAGTGGATCCCGTAGGACCTGTAGACGTAAAGACCGCCGGGTGGTCCGAACATCGCCCCATTTCGAGGCGTCTCGCCGCGAAAGGCGTGACTGGCAGGGTCTTCCTCCCCGGAATACGCCTCGACCTCGAGTATCACAACGCTGGTCAGGTCTCCACCAATCGTGGTTATGAGCTTGCGACCCAGCAATCCCCGGGCGGCGTCTAGCACCGGTCCGGAGAGCAGCTGCTCGAGGCTCAAGCCGTCAGGTGGAGCAATATCGCTTTGAATGCGTGGAGACGGTTCTCGGCTTGGTCGAACACCCTGCTGCGCTCATGGTCCACGACGCCGTCGGTGACTTCCTCGCCGCGGTGCGCCGGTAGACAGTGCATGAAAATTGCTTCGGAGCCGGCAGACTCGAACAGTTCCTCAGTCACCCGAAACGGCTCGAACAGGCTGCGGCGTTCTTCTGCCTCGCTCTCACTCCCCATCGACGTCCACACATCGGTGTACACGGCGTCCACCCCCACCACGGCCGCGATCGGATCGTTGGTGACCCTGATCTCGGCACCGCCGACTGCTCCCGATCTGGCAAGCTCCGTTATCGCTTCATCGGGCTCGTAGCCGACGGGAGCCGCAACAGTCACACTCGTCCCGACGGCGCTGGCGGCGAGCATGAGCGAATGGGCAACGTTGTTCCCATCGCCCACATAGGCGATCGTTGCTCCCTTGAGCGGGCGATGCTCGGCGACGGTGACCAGATCGGCAATCGCCTGGCACGGGTGCTCGCGATCGGACAGCAAGTTGATCACGGGCGCCTCGGCATGCTCAGCCATGAGCACCAGGTTGCGATGATCGAAGACCCGAAATGCCAGTACGTCCAGGTAGCGCTCGAGCACCCGAGCCACGTCCTGTGGTGCCTCCCTGGTGCCGAGACCGACCTCATCGTTCTTGAGGACGATCGGTTGGGCACCCAGCTCGGCGGTACCCACCTCACACGACACCCGAGTCCTGGTCGAAGGCTTCTCAAAGAACAGCCCCACCCGCAGGCCGCTGCGAGTACCGGCCACCGAAGACGGATCTGCCTTTATCTTGGCGGCAAGTTCGACCACATGTGCGATGCCGTCGCTCCCCATGTCGAGCACGTTTACGAAATCCATCATCAGCCTCCTCTCAGGCTTCCTCCGAGTTCCTCGCTCACACCCCCGGTGATGGCGGTACGAATCGGTGTGACCTCGTCGTCGGTCAACGTACGGTCGGCGCTGCGCATCGTCAGCCGCACCGCGACACTCTTGCGCCCTTCTGCAAGCGGTGGGCCACGGAAAACGTCGAACACGATGATCCGCTCCAGGTCTGCTCCTACGGCGCCTCGGATCACACCCACCAGGTCGGCGGCAGCCGCCTCGTCGGGAAGATCAAAAGCCAAATCGAACACCACCGGCGGATAAGGGCTCGGTGCGACGAACGGAGCAAACGGGCCGGGCAGCAGTCCTGCCATGTCGAGTTCACCGACGATCACTCGACGACTCAGATCAAAGGACTCCGCCACATCGGGGTCCAGCTCACCGACGTACCCGATCGGTTCTCCGGCCACCACCACCTCACCACTGCGACCCGGGTGCAGGCCGGCCACCGCCTGCTGTGAGATCGTGGCGTCGATGCCCAGTGCGTTGCAAAGGACCTCGATGAGCCCGAGAGCGTCCTCTACCGCGTATTCCCCCGCCTCATCCAGAGGTGAAGCCGACCTGGTGCCGGTGGCGGCAAACGCGATGCGCTTCGGCTGCTGCGGAAGCGGCCCATCCCCGCGCAGGAACACCGAACCCATCTCGAACAACGTTGCATCCGGACGATTCCGCTGTGCGGTCCGCCGCAGACCGGCCAGAAGACCGGGGACCAGCGTCGTTCTCAGGTATGCCTGCTCCTCATTGAGGGGATTCCTGACCCTGATCGGGTCGAGTCGGGGGTCGTCGGTGTCGAGACCAAGGGACTCGAGGTCCGCCAAGCCGACGAAATCGAATGACAGGGTCTCGTAATAGCCCGCTCCGGCCATGATCGAACGCACCGCACGGGTCCGGCGCTGCTCCGGAGTGAGACCGCCACCGGTGCCGGTCGGAAGCCGGCTCGGAAACTCGTTGTAGCCGTGGAGTCGAGCGATCTCCTCGACCAGGTCGGCTGGCCGAGTGACATCGGGACGATATGTGGGCACCGTGACCCGCATCGGATCGGCTCCTTCGATTTGAAACCCGAGCCGGGTCAGGTATCCCACCTGCTGCTCCACCGCAAATTCGGCACCGAGGAGTCGCTCGGCTTCGTGATCTGGTAGATCGATGACCACCGGCACTGCGGGAGTCGGATGCTCATCCACGAATCCCCCCACAATGGTCCCTCCGCTGAGCTCGGCGGTGAGCATCGCGGCGCGGGCCGACGTTATCGGCGGCAGCCCCGGGTCGACTCCTCGTTCAAACCGGGCCACCGCCTCGGTACGGAGGCCATGGCGCTTCCCGGTCAGAAGGATCCGGGTCGGCTCGAAATGGGCTACCTCGATCAACACCCGCTGAGTGGCCTCGGACACCTCAGAGCCGCCGCCGCCCATGATTCCCGCCAGCCCCAGCGGCTCATCGATGCCGGCAATCACGAGATCGTCTGCGGTAAGAGCGCGCTCGACACCGTCGAGGGTCGTCAATGCCTCCCCTTCGGTTGCCAGCCGGATGACGATCGTCTCGTCGGCGATACGATCGAGATCGAACGCGTGCAACGGCTGGCCCAACTCGAGCATCACATAGTTGGAAACATCCACCACGTTGGTGATCGGCCGCACTCCGGCGTCGCGCAACCGCAGTCGCATCCACAGGGGCGATGGCCCCACCGTTACTCCGGTGATCTCGCGGGCCGTAAAGCGAGGACAGCGGTCGGGCGCCTCGATGCGTATGACGGCCTTGGTGGTGCCTTCTTCTTCGAACTCGACGTCGGGCACCGTCACCGCAAGCTCGTAGAACGCGCCGAGATCGCGGGCGATCCCGTGGATCGACATGGCGTCGGGCCGGTTGGGCGTGATCGAGACGTCGAAAATGGCGTCGGGATACGGCAGGGTCGATGCAAAATCTGTTCCGGGGGCGGCGTATCCATCCTCCAGGACGAGGATGCCGCCGGACTCCTCACCGAGTCCCATTTCCACCTCGGAACAGATCATTCCGGGAGATGACACCCCGCGGATCTCCTTCTCGCCTACTTCCAGGCCCCCCGGGAGCACTGCGCCTACCGTGGCGTAGGCCACTGTGGCTCCGGCCTCGAAGTTCCAGGCGCCGCACACCACCTCGATCGACCCGTTGCCGGCATCCAGCGTCGCAATTCGGACCTTGTCTGCGTTCGGGTGTGGATTGACGTCGAGCACCTCGGCGACCAGCACTCCGGTAAAGGCCGCCTCGACCACTTCGATGCCTTCGACGTTGATACCGAGGTTCGACAGAACCTCTCCGACCTGCTCCGGATCATCGGTGGGGAGGTCGATGTACTCCTGGATCCAACGCAGCGAGGCCTTCATCCGTACTGCTCCAGTACTCGCATGTCGGCGTCGAAGAAGTACCGCAGTTCGGGCACTTGGTAACGAATCATCGCCAGGCGATCGATTCCGACGCCGAAGGCAAAGCCCGAAACCTGCGAGGGATCGTATCCGGCGGTCTCGAGCACGAAAGGATCGACCATGCCGCAACCGAGCAACTCGATCCAACCCGTACCGCCACAAGTACGACACCCGGACCCGTCGCACACATGGCAGGAGAAGTGCATCTCGGCCGACGGCTCGGTGAACGGAAAGAAGTTGGGGAGAAACCGCTGACGACCCCCCGGTCCGAAGAACTGCTCCATGAAGTACGCCAGCGTGCCCTTCAGATCGGCGAAGGTGAGGTTGTCGTCGATTGCCAGGCCCTCCATCTGATGGAAGACGGGGGTGTGCGTGGCGTCAACGGCATCGCGCCGATAGACCCGCCCCGGTGAGACGATGTAAACGGGCGGGTCGTGTGCTTCCATCCACCGCGCCTGCACCGGCGAGGTCTGGGTACGCAGCAGCACCCCTTCGGGATCGTCGCCATATTCGACGTAGAGCGTGTCGGATTCGAGTCGGGCCGGATGAGTGGCCGGTGTATTGAGGGCATCGAAGTTGTAGTAGGCGGTCTCGACCTCCGGCCCCGACGCCACCGTGTATCCGATGGCCGTAAAGATGTCGACGACCTCCTCCCACACCTGCATGACCAAATGGGCGGCGCCGCGGCGCGGAAGCCGGCCCGGGAGCGTCATGTCCGTCCGGTCCGCCTCGAGACGCAACGCACGTTCAGCGGCTCCCAGAACGGTCCGTCGCTCTTCGACCGCAGTCTCTATTGCCGCTGCGATCTGACTGATGGCTCTTCCCAATTCGCGCCGCTCGTTGGGATCGGCATCGCGCAGACCACGGCGAGCCTCGGCGATAGGCGATGATTGGCCAAGCGCGGCAGCGGAGATGTCATCGACTGCTTCGACGCTGGCGGCCGCGGCCAGGTCGGCCACGGCGCGCGTCTCCAATTCAGTCAGGTCTTCGAGAGAGGCCATGAGGGGCGGAGGTTAGTCCTCAGCCCCCATCGTCCCTAGATAGGCCACGATCGCCCCGGCTACTGCGGCGTTGAGACTCTCCGAACCGCCCGGCATCGGGATACTCACCAGGCGGTCGCAGCTTTCCAACACCTCCGGGGGAAGCCCGTGAGCCTCGCTGCCGACCACGATCGCGGCGTGAATCGACAGGCGACCAGCCGCCCGTCCGCCGCTCGGCACCGTCCCGACGACCTCCCGCTTCCCCAGATCGGCCACAGCCTCGATCCTTCCGACTGTCGTGCGGAAGTGACCTCCGGCCGCACTTCGCAACACCTTGGGCGACCAGGAATCTGCGGACTCCGGTCCGGCCACGTATCCGTAGCCGAAGGCAGCCGCAGTCCGCAGCAGACTGCCGCAGTTGCCCGGATCGGACACACCCCAAGCGACCAGGAGGCGTCTACCGGCCGGAATCACCGGCTCGGGAATGGCGATCACCGCCACCGGGCCGCGCGGAGTCTCGGTGCCGGCGACGCGCTGCAGCACCTCATCGGTCACCTGATGGAACACGGAGCCTGCCTCCCGCGCCAGCGATCGCGCCGTATCGTCCGATCCGAACACCTCATGCACCAGGTGACCGGTCTGGACCGCTTCGGCCAGCGTCGTTGGTCCTTCGATGAGAGCCTTGTTCTCGGCTCGCCGGTACCGGCCACGATGCAGCTTTACCGCCGCAACGACGGCCCGGTTCTTGACGGAGGCGATGACCTCGTCAGCCGACACGGGGACGGTCGAACCGCGGCAGGTCAGCCGCCGAGGTGATCGGCGTAGAGAGCTTTGGCCTGATCGACCCAGTTGTCGCGGACCACCCGATCTTTGAACTTCGTAAGCGCAGCCGTCACCAGAGCGACGTCTTGCTCGTCAAAGGCAGCGATCTGTTCGAATGTCTTGATGTTCAACTCGTGGAGCATGCTCTCCAGCACCGGCCCGACGCCTTTCATCTCCTTCAGGTCGTCGGGTTCGACATCGGCCAAGGCCGCAAACCTTCCTCTGACCTGAGCGGCTGCCGTCTCTTGATCGAGTTCTTCAACCGCCGGCGGGGGAACCTCGTCGTCGGGTGCGGCCGCGGTCTGCTCTGGAGCCTTCGAGTCGAGCTTCTCCTTCGGCGGCGCCTTGGCCGACGACTGGACAGCTGGCTCGGCCGCCGGCTCGGGCACAACGGCAAGCGGCAGCGCCGCGGTGGCAACCTTGACCAGCTCACCGAATGCGCCCGGGTCGGACACGGCCATCTCGGCCAGCATCTTGCGATCCACCTCGATGTCGGCCGCCTTCAGTCCGGCGATGAACCTGCTGTAGGACACGCCGTGCTGCCGGGACGCGGCGTTGATCCGGGCGATCCAGAGGCGCCGAAAATCACCCTTCCGGGCCCGCCGGTCGCGGTAGGCGTCCTGCATCGCATGCATGACCTGCTCGTTGGCAGTTCGGTACCTGCGACCTCTGGCACCCTTGTACCCGGAAGCCCTCTCGAGAACCTTGCGGCGCTTCTTCTTGGCGTGTACTGAGCGTTTGATTCGTACCATGACGCCTCCTACTTACCCAGCATTCGGTTTACGCGCTTGCGTTCTGCCGGCGAAACGTCGGCATCACCCTTCAGTCGGCGCATTCTGGCGCTCGACTTCTTTCCGACCACCAGGTGAGAACGCCCGGCCTGGCGGCGTCGCAGTTTGCCCGAACCGGTCTTCTTGAACCGCTTGGCAACGGATCGGCGTGTCTTTTGCTTCGGCATCTAGATCTACTCCTCGGCGTCCGTTTCTGCGCCCGCACCTGCTTCGTCCCGCTTGGGACGATTGCGCAGCGGCATCAATTGCATCATCATGTTTCGACCTTCGAGCTTTGGCCCGGACTCGACCTGGCCGTGGTCCTTGGCGTCTTCGACCAACCGGCGGAGGATCTTCTCCCCCAGTTCCGGGTGAGTGATCTCCCGGCCCCGGAACATCAACGTCACCTTGACCTTGTCACCATCGTCGAGGAATTGGATCGCCCGACGCATCTTGACCGCATAGTCGTGATCATCGATCTTGGGGCGGAACTTCACCTCTTTGATGATCGTGCGCGTCTGCTTCTTGCGAGCTTCGCGCTGTCGAACCGACTGCTCGTACTTGTACTTGCCGTAGTCCATGAGCCGGCACACGGGCGGCCGCGCATCGGGCGCCACCTCCACGAGGTCCATTCCCAACTCTTCGGCCAGCCACCTGGCCTCCTCAATCGGCTTGACTCCGATCTGTCCCCCGTCGGGAGCTACCAACCTGACTTCCCGGGACCGGATCTTGTCGTTGACTCTTGGTTCCTGTGCGATCGATCGACCTCCTGTGTCGATGGTGCGTCATGTGACACGAAAGAAGACGGCAGCACGGCTGCCGTCTCCACAAGTAGACCCGCGGTCGAGCGGGGCCTGTTCTGGTGACCTCGGCGCATCGCAGATGGCCGGGTGGGAAGCAGCGCCTCCGCTTAACTCTCGGTGTACCGGCTGGAGGATAAGTGGGTCGTGCGCCAGAGTCAATGTCACACGACATCAAGACCGCCTGTGGCCTAGAAGAGCCTGGTCTGCGGTGAGGGGCGCTCCAACCGCTCCTGCCCGTTCCAGGCTATGCCGTCCATGAACACCCACGAGCGGCGATGGATCGGGCTCGGACCGACCCACTGCAGTGCCGCGGTGTGACGGGGACCCGGATAACCCTTGTTGGAGTCGAAGCACCAATGCGGATAGTGAATCGCTTCGGCCCGCATCATCCGGTCCCGCGTCACCTTGGCAAGGATCGAAGCCACCGAGATCGAAAGGCACAACGCATCACCCCTCACCAGCGTGCGGGTTTCAATGCTCTCGACGAAGTCCCACGGGCCGTCGACCAGAGCGACCTCGGGTTGCAGCGCCAGACCATCAAGGGCCCGTCGGGCGGCCAGTCTCTGCGCATCGGCCATCCCCAGCGCATCACATTCCGCCGCCGTCGCGTGGCCCACCGCCCAAGCACGGCACCATTGCGCGATCCGATCGAACAAGGCCTCCCGCTCATTTTCGTTGAGCATCTTCGAGTCGCGCACCTTGTAGACCCGGCGATCCCGGGGAATCACCGCGGCTCCTACCGTCAGCGGTCCGGCCCAGGCGCCCCGACCGACCTCGTCCAATCCAACGACGACGTCGCAGCCGGTATCCCACAGCTCACGTTCGAGTGCCGTCGTAGGAGCCCTGCCCTTGAGAGCACCGCGCAGCCGGGGAACGGTTGGAGCCGTCACTAGCACCGACCTTACTCATGGCTCTGCGCGATATGGCTCCATATCTAGCTACGTACCTGGCTCCATAACTAGCTGCGTACTTGGCTTCGGTGTTCGAGTCCTACTCGGACTCGAAGCGCCTCCGCACGTTGGTGCCACCCTGCGGGCGGTGCTCTCTTCAACGACTCAGATGTCGAGGGGGCCGTCGGAGATGTCGAGCAGGTGCCCCAGTTTTGTCATCTTGGTGGTGAGGTAGCCGCGGTTGTGATCGGTTGGCACAATCGACAAGGGCACCAGTTCCACCACCCGCACACCGCGGCTCTCCAACCCAGCTCGCTTGGCAGGATTGTTGCTCAGCAGTCGGATCGACTGAACGCCGAGCGCCTCCAGAATCGCCGCCGCCACTTCGTAATCGCGGGAGTCGGCGGCAAACCCCAACTCCTCGTTGGCCTCCACGGTGTCGCGACCCTGGTCCTGCAGGGCGTAGGCCTGGAGCTTGCGCATCAAGCCGATACCCCGCCCCTCATGTCCTCTCGAATAGAGAACTACACCGGTTCCTTCGTCTGCCACCAGTTCCATCGCCGCACTCAATTGAGGGCCGCAGTCGCATCGCAGCGATCCAAAGACGTCACCGGTGAGACACTCCGAGTGAACCCGGACCAGCACCCGGTCGGCGGCGGAGACACTGCCCCGGACCAGCGCCACATGTTCGGTCCCATCGGTATTGGCTTCGAAACCGACGGCGGTGAAGTCACCGAACTCGGTCGGAATCCGGGCCTCTGCCCTGCGGGTAACTACCTCCGTCCGACTCATCTCTGCCTCCGTGCTTCGACCCGCAGATCGGGCCCGACTCGACGTACATCCAGCATTTCCAGCCGATGCTCATCTCCGATGGTGCCGAACACGCCATCGAAGGCGGGGCGGCCCACGCCTACCGCGAGCGCCCCGGCAAGGTACAGGATGTAGCGGTCGACCAGGTTCGCTCTCTCCAGCCCGGCGGCAAGAGCCGCTCCGCCCTCCACCAACAGGTCCACGACATTGCGACTTCCCAAGTCGGCCACTACCCCTCCGAGGTCTACTCGCGACCCATCGGCCATGACGACTACTTCCCCCGGCAAGTCCAGGGGCACCGGAGCGTAAACGATCGGATTGCGATCAAACACCTTGGCCGCCACCGGCAGCGGCCGGTAGCCTGCGACGACGATCGCACGGGGCTGCCGGTGGTCGAACTCTCCAATTCGAACCGTGAGCCGAGGATCGTCAGCAATGACCGTCCCGGCACCGACCATCACCGCGTCTGATCTACTCCGCAATTGGTGAGCGTCGCGGCGAGCCTCCTCTGAAGTAATCCACTGAGAGGCTCCGTCGGCGGCGGCAGTCTGGCCGTCCAACGTCATCGCCAGCTTGAGCGTGACCCGCGGCCGCCCGGTGCGACGATGGTGAAAATAGCCTGGGTCTACTGCCTCAAACAAGTCGGGCTGGGGGTCCATCTCGACCTCGATCCCGGCCCGACGCAGGGACGTGATGCCCGCGCCGGAAACCCGTCGATCGGGGTCCTCGATCCCGATCACGACCCGTGCCACGCCTGCCGCGATCAGGGCATCGGTGCAGGGAGGCGTGACGCCCTGATGACTGCACGGCTCCAGTGTGACGAAGACCGAGGCGCCTGCTGCGGCCTCCCCCGCTTCTCGCAGGGCGTGGATCTCAGCATGCGGCATCCCCGCGGCGACATGGGCCCCTCGCCCCACGATCGCACCGTCCGCAGCCACGATCAGCGCCCCCACCCTCGGATTCGGGTGGGGGTGCTCGGCACGCGCCAAATCAGCTGCTTGCTCCATCAGGCTGCTGCGGTCCAGGGGCATCTTCGCTTCGTAGGGAGGCGAAAGTCTACGAGGGCTCAGACGCCAACCGGGAGAGCCAGGCAGTATCCAGTTCCAGACGTGAATCGCTCAGATCCCAGCGAAGCGTCTGCCCCTCTTGGTGGTGCCGTGTCTTCGAGTAGCCAGTATCCAGCCAGAAACGGATCGCGGTGTCGTTGGCTACTGGCTACTGGCTACTGGCTACTGGCTACTGGCCTTATCCGGTTCTGCGGTCGATCTTGTACGAGGAGCCTGGCACCGTCTTGGCGTGCTCCTTCATCTCGGAGGCAACCGCGCTCGCCTCCCATTCCGTGGTGAACCGGCGTCGATCGTTGGTGGCCACCCCCAGCGAGAACGACACGATCGGGAAGATGTGACGTTCGCCGCGGCGATCCAGAAGTTCCACATGCCCCTTCAATGCGTCGTGGGTGTCGTAGAAATCGAGGATGCCATCGTCGAATCGATCAACGACGTCCTGACAGAACTGCTCAACCCGATCGGGATCCAGCACCATGATGAAGTCATCGCCGCCGACGTGCCCGATGAAGGCGTCCGGATCATCGATGGCCGTCGCCACTTCGAGCAGCGTGTTGGCGGTGAACTTGATGACGTTGTCACCTCGCATGAAGCCGTAGTGGTCGTTGTATGCCTTGAAATTGTCAAGGTCTCCGTGAATGACCGCCACCGGGCCACCGGCATTGATTCGCCGCTCCAATTCCTCTGAGATCCGGAAGTTGCCGGGAAGTCCGGTCA
>JAZGCP010000108.1:0-3526 GCA_036477035.1 Acidimicrobiia bacterium
CTGGTTCGAGAATGCGTACATCCGGGTGGCCGGATCCGACAACTATGACGCCCTGTTTACGGGTGAATTGTCGTGGGAGGACCAGAGCGTCAAGGACACCCTGGGGTTCCTCGGTCAGATTCTCACCGAGGACTTCATGAACGGTGGTTCGGCGAATGCGCTGCAGACCGGATTTGTCGATTCGGTGACCGATGTCTATACGGCCGGTGATGCCGCAGTCGTCTATGAGGGTGACTTCGTGGCCGGGGTCATCGCCGGTGAGACGACCGCGGTTGCGGGCACGGGATTCGATTTCTTCGATTTCCCAAGCATCGATGGTTCAGGACCCTCCGTGATCGGCGGTGGGGACGTGGCGGTGACGTTCACCGGGACCGCGGCCGCTATGGCGTTCCTGGAGTATCTCGCCGGGCCCGACTCGGCTGAGATCTGGGCCGCTCAAGGCGGATTCTCGTCGATGAACCGCCAGGTGGACAGCTCGATCTATCCGGATCCGATAACGAGGCGGGCAGCCGAGGCGCTTGCCAATGCTGAGGCCTTCAGATTCGACGGGTCGGACTTCGTCCCGGCGGCCCTCGGGGGCACCGCTGCCGCTGGCATCTGGGGCGGGCTGCAGGAGTGGCTCGGAAACCAGGGGGACGTGGATGCGATCCTCGCCCAGATACAGACGGAGGCAGAGGCTGCCTTTGCCGGCTGATTAGCCCAAGCACCTACAAGCGGTTGGGGAGGGGTTTCGGCCCCTCCCCGACCCGCGTTCGGAGTCGCTAGGTTCTCAACCGTAGGGAGGGAGGGTTCGAGTGCAGAAGCGCAGATGGCTCATCGCCTTGCTGTTCTTGGCGCCGGCGCTGTTTGTACTCGGGTCCCTGGTCGTCTACCCCACCATCGAGACCATCCGTCTCAGCTTCTTCGACCGCTTCGGTGAGGACTTCGTCGGCTTGGAGAACTACCGGCGCATGTTTCGCCTGGATCGAATGCGAACCGGCTTTCGCAACAGCATGATCTGGGTGGTGGTCTTCCCCACATTTGTGACCACCGTGGGTCTGGCCCTCGCGGTGCTCTCGGAAAAAGTCAAGTGGAGAAGTGCCTTCCGGGTGATCCTTTTCATGCCGGCCGCGATTGCGGTGCTCTCGTCCGGGATCATTTGGCGCTTCATGTACGACGCCGACCCCGGCACCGGCCTGCTCAACGCCGTGGCAAACATCCCTTCAGCCATCTTCAACCCGGAGGGCGACTATCCCGGTGTCGCAGCTTCATACGACGGATTGATCCAGGAAGAGCCGGGCCAAGCCATCGCTCAGGTGGTGGAGGCCGGACCCGATGGGGGGCTAGCCATGCTCGGACTGCTGCGGCTCACCGATGCCGCCATTCCGCCCGAGGCGGTGCAGGCGTTTGTTCCGACCCCAGCCGGATCAGGCACCATCACCGGCGTCGTGTGGAGGGACACGACGCCCGGCGACAACATCAAGGGGGTAGTTGATCCGGCTGAGCGAGGTATCCCCGACATAACTGTGGAGATCATCGACGCCGCCGGCGCAACGGTTGCAACCGTCCAGTCTGGGCTAGATGGCTCGTTCAAAACATCCGGGCTCGACCCGGGAACCTATCGGGTCGAGATTCCCGGCAGCACCTTCCGGGAAGCCTGGGGAGGAATCAACTGGCTCGGTGAGGATTTGATAACGCTCTCGGCGATCATCGCCGGCGTCTGGATCTGGGGTGGCTTTGCGCTGCTGGTGATCGCCGCGGGGCTGGCGTCGCTTCCGCAAGAGACCTTGGAAGCAGCCAGAGTCGACGGCGCCACCGAGTGGCAGGTGTTTAGTCGGGTGACCGTCCCACTCCTCAAGCCGATCATCGCGGTGGTCTTTGTCGCCTTGACCATCAACGCGTTGAAGATGTTCGATCTCATTATCGGAATCGCCCCCGGGTCGGTCCAGGATGATGCCAACGTCATCGCGCTCGAAATGTGGCGTACGTCCTTTACCGGCTTGGGCGACCGTGGAATGGGCTCCGCCATCGCTGTCTTTCTCTTTGTTTTGATCATGCCGATACTGGTGTTCAACATTCGCCGCTTTCGACTCGAGGCCGACGGATGACCCAGGCAACAACCACTCGTGCCGGTCGGGTAGGTGGGTTTGCCCGGGTCAAAGGGTGGTTCAGCAACAGCGTGGCCCAAATCGTTCTGGTTGTTGTGGCGCTGTTCTGGATGGTTCCCGGCATCGGTCTGTTGGTCACGAGCTTCCGACCATTGGAGAAAGTCGCGGAGTCGGGCTGGTGGAACACCATCACCTCCCCGGGTCAATTGACGACCGAGAACTACACGAATCTTGTCGGCAACGACACCCTGGTGGATGCGGTCATCAACACCTTGATGATCGCGATCCCCAGCACGGTGTTGCCGATCATGCTGGCCGCGGCGGCGGGCTACGCATTGGCCTGGATCGACTTCAAGGGCCGGGATGCGGTGTTTCTCTTGATCGTGGCGATGCTGATGGTTCCACTCCAGATGGCGCTGATTCCCGTGTTCAAGATCTTCCGGACGGTGGGCGTCAGCGGAATTCCCGCCGTCGTTCTGTTTCACACGGCATTCGGGCTCCCGTTTGCCGTGTTCCTGATGCGCAACTATTACGCCGGACTCCCCAAGAGCCTCATGGAGGCGGCCAGGATCGATGGGGCCAGCGAGTGGAAGATCTTCTATCGAATAGTTCTGCCACTCGGCTTCCCGGCGATAGCCTCGCTGGCGATATTCCAGTTCACGTGGACCTGGAATGACCTGCTCGTCGCTTTGGTCTTCTCGGGTGAACAGAAGCCGCTCATGGTGTTCATCAGCAACCGTCTTGGCCAGTTCGGGTCGGGTATCGATATCATCTCCGCCGGAGTGTTCATATCGGCGCTGGTCCCATTGGGGATCTTCTTTGCCTTCCAAAAACACTTCGAAGCGGGGTTGTTGGGCGGATCGGTCAAGTGATCCGTCTGTGGTTGCTGGGTGTAATCGCAATCGGCGCGCTGGCGGCCTGCGGCGGAGATGCCGTCGTCGATGTCGAAGGTGATCTGAGGGCGGCTATCGCGGCTGCCGAACCGGGCACGATCCTGCGGCTCGCCGGCAACGAGTTCCAGGGCCCGGTGGTCATCGAAAAGCCACTGCAGCTCATCGGTAGTCAGGGCACCGTCATAGTCGCTCCGCCAGATTCGCCTGCGGTAACGATCAAGCACACCCAAGACGTGACCCTGAGCAATCTCTCGATACGGGGCGGCGACTCCGGGGTCTTCATCAGGAGCTCTGTCGGCGTCGTTCTCGAGGGAATCAGAATCAGCGAAGCTCAGTGGCACGGAGTCTTTGTACATGACGCTGAGGTCGAAATCACCGGGTGCGAGATATCGGGACTACAGGCAGCAAAGCCACAAGGAATCGAGATCATCAACTCCGATTCCCGCCCGACCTCGGTTGTATCGGGGTGTCGCATCGAGGGGCCGGTCTTCGAGGGGATCGTGTCGCATGTGTCGAACGTGACCTTCAAAGACAACGTTGTCAGCC
>JAZGCP010000109.1:0-2783 GCA_036477035.1 Acidimicrobiia bacterium
GCAACCCTCATCGGCATGCTCGCAGCCGTAGCCATCGCCTACGAGCGGGGCAGGATCGGCAGGGTGTTCGATACCACGCTCATGCTGCCACTCGGCGCCTCGGCGGTCATGATCGGATTCGGTTTCCTGGTGGCCCTCGACGAGCCGATCGATCTGCGGACTTCCTTTGTCCTGATTCCGATCGCTCACTCCCTGGTCGCTATCCCGTTCATCGTTCGCACCACGGTGCCGGCGATGCGCTCGATCCAGCATCGGCTGCGCGAGGCGGCGGCCGTACTCGGTGCCTCGCCCGCGGTGGTGTGGCGGGAGATCGATCTGCCGATCATCAGCAGAGCGGTGGCGGTCGGGGCCGCATTCGCTTTTGCAATTTCGGTTGGTGAGTTCGGGGCCACCGCGTTCATCGTCAGACGGACTTCGACAACGATCCCGGTCGCCATCTTCCGGCTGCTGGGCCGGCCGGGGAGCTTCGGAAGGGCGATGGCGCTCTCTGTGATGCTGATGGGCCTCGCCGCCATCGCTGCTTTGGCGGTCGAGGCGCTGCGCGGTGCTACGAGCGGCGACATCTGATGCTCGAGCTCGGCGGCATCACGGTGCGCTTCGGGCGGGTTGCGGCGCTCGATGACGTCATCCTCACCGTGCCGGATCGCTCGGTCGTCGCCCTAATCGGGCCCTCGGGCTCGGGAAAATCGACACTGCTGCGAGTCATCGCCGGTCTCGAGCACCCGGATGCGGGTGAGATTCGATGGGATGGTGAATCCATCCTGGAGGTTCCTCCGCATCGCCGAGGCTTCGGGATGATGTTCCAGGACTATGCGCTGTTCCCGCATCGGAGCGTTGCACAGAATGTGGCGTTCGGCCTGCGCATGAACCGGTTCGCCAGCGACGACCTCGCCGAGCGCACCAAGGCATCTCTCGAACTCGTCGGTCTGGCCGGCTACGGGAGCCGCTCGGTGGGCACACTGTCCGGTGGCGAGCAGCAGCGGGTCGCCCTTGCCAGGACCCTGGCTCCCGAACCACGGCTGGTCCTGCTCGATGAGCCCCTCGGCGCACTCGACCGCGCCCTCAGGGAGAGACTCGTCGAGGACATGCGCCAGATCTTCGAATCTGTGGGCGCAACCGCTCTCTATGTCACCCACGACCGAGAAGAAGCCTTCACCGTCGCCGATCGGGTCGCCATCATCGATGCGGGGCACATCATCGCCGAGGGAACGCCGGAGGAGATCTGGTACCGGCCGGCGACTGCGAGGGCGGCGGAGCTGATCGGAATGGAGAATCGGCTCTCCCAAGAGGACCTGGCGTCGCTGGGTCTCTCCGGGCCGGCATCGGCCCTCGACTCGACCGTGCTTCCGCCGGGCGCGATCAACCTGAGTACGGACGCGGCGCCGAATGGCACCGTCGTTCGGGTTCGATTTCGCGGGGAAGGGTATCGCGTCACCGTCGAGATGGACGGCGGGTCTCTCCTCATCGCGTCATCGGTTAGCCACCTCGCGGAGGGAACACGGGTCAGGGCCAGCGTCGACCCGTCACGGCCCAGCCGGTTTCCGGGGTGATCAGTCGATCAACTCGGCGGTGAACACGACCTTGGCGAAGTCATCTTGCAAGTTCACCTGCGTATACCGGGCGAGCTCGCGTGCCCTGAACACCTGATGGTTGGGGGCCACGATGTCAAAGGTAAACGTCGCATCGCTGACGAAAAGCACCTCGTACCCAAGGTCGCTGGCCATGCGAGCGGTGGTCTCGCAACACACGTTGGTCTGGATACCACAGATGGCAACCCCGCCGATTCCCTTTTCCTGGAGCCACCCATGCAAGTCGGGTTTGCCGAGAAAGGCCGAGTGGACGGATTTCACAACAAAGAGGTCGGGTTTACCTGTGATCTCGTCCTTCAACCCATTCCCGTCGCGGTTGGGGGCGATCGGCGACAGCTCGTTCTGTGAGTCGTGGCGGACATAGACAATGGGCCAGCCGTGGGATCGCCATGCCTCGAGCAGCTTGGCGACGTTGGCCTCACACTCGGGGTTGTTGCGCGGACCGTAGAACGACTCGTCGTCGAACCCCTTCTGCATATCGATGACGATGAGAGCGGTGCTCTCAGTCCAATCTGTCACGCCGGACTCCTGTCTTTCGAGAAGGCTGCTCTACGAGAACAGCAACGGGCCAAGCTTGGCGAACTCGTCGCGAGACGAGTACGGCACGATGTAGCCCTCTTCAATACGGATGTCATCGACGTGTTCGGCGATGTCCTCAATAGAAATCGCTCCATCTTTTTCCGGGTGTTTGAAATACCCGCTGCACAGACCGGTGAATATCCTGCTGACCGACCCCGCCCCAACCGACCACACCTCGCCGCTGAGGTCACATGCTTCCGACACCAGATAGACGACGGCGGGAGCCACGGATGCAGGGTCCGCCGCATCCGCCATCTCGCCGAGGATCTCCTCGGTCATCCTGGTTTTGGCGATGGGGGCGACGGTGTTGACGTTGATTCCGTACTTGGCGCCTTCGAGTTTGAGCACGTTCTCGAACCCGAACAGCCCCGCCTTAGCGGCGCCGTAGTTCGACTGGCCGAAGTTCCCGAACAGGCCCGATGCGGAGGACGTCATGATGATCCGGCCGTACTGCTGTTCCTTCATACGGGCAAACGCCGGACGGGTCACATAGAAGGCCCCCTTGAGATGCACCGCCAGCACCGCTTCGAGATCGTCCCACCCCATGTTCAACAACGTTCGATCGCGCAGGATCCCGGCGTTGTTGATCAGGATGTCCACCCTGCCGAAGGAGTC
>JAZGCP010000011.1:0-11179 GCA_036477035.1 Acidimicrobiia bacterium
GGGTGATAACACTGAGATGAGTGTGACGTTGATTGCTCCGATCGCGATGGATGAGGGTTTGCGGTTTGCGATTCGTGAGGGTGGTCGCACTGTGGGTGCGGGCCGAGTCGTCAAAATCAACAAGTAACCAGAAGGGCTAAGGACTAAAGAATGGCTGATGAGCACAGGATTCGGATTCGCCTCAAGGCGTACGACCACCAGGTGGTCGACGAGTCGGCGCGCAAAATCGCAGAGACGGTAACGCGCACCGAGGCGACGATCAGAGGCCCGGTGCCGCTTCCGACCGAGATCCACCGCTATACCGTTATTCGGGGTCCGCACGTCCACAAGGATTCACGTGAGCACTTCGAGATGCGGATCCACAAGCGGCTCATCGACATCATAGAACCGACGCCCAAGACGGTCGATTCGCTGATGCGGCTCGACCTTCCGGCCGGCGTCGAAGTGGAGATCAAGACGTGAAAGCAATTCTCGGCGAGAAGATGGGCATGACCCAGATCTTTGACGACGATGCGCAGGCGATTCCTGTGACCGTCATCAAGGCCGGGCCGTGCCGCATCGTCCAGATCAAGACCGCCGAATCCGACGGTTATGAAGCGATTCAGATCGCGTATCGCGAGCTGCCGGCCAAGCGCGCCATCAAGCCGGTTGCCGGGCACTTCGCCAAGGCCGGGGTTCCGCCCCACAAGCACCTGGTGGAGATCCGGGTTGACGACGCTTCTGCCTACTCGATCGGACAAGAGATCGGCATCGCCGATGTGCTCGAAGTGGGTGCACGCGCCGACGTCGCCGGAGTCAGCAAGGGAAAAGGTTTTCAGGGCGTGATGAAGCGTCACAACTTCAAGGGGATGGGAGCCGGTCACGGTGTACATCGCGTCCATCGCGCTCCGGGGTCGATCGGTGCCTGCGCCACTCCCGCCCGGGTGTTCAAGGGCAAGAAGATGCCGGGCCGGATGGGTGGCGAGAAGACGACGGTCCTCAACCTGGAGGTCGTCCAGGTCGACGCCGATCGCGGCCTGGTGATGCTGAGAGGCGCAGTGCCGGGGTCCAAGGGATCCGTGGTCCTGGTGCGAGAGGCGGTAAAGGCTCGTGGCTGATTCTCCGATGGCCAAGGTATTCACCTCCGCCGGAGCCGAGACGGGCGAGATGGCGCTCGACCCGACGATCTTCGGTATCGAGCCGAACACCGACGTCATGCACCAGGTCGTGACCGCCCAGCGGGCTGCGGCCCGTTCGGGTTCGGCATCCACCAAGACCCGCGCCGAAGTCAGGGGCGGCGGCCGCAAGCCGTGGCGGCAGAAGGGTCTGGGCCGTGCCCGTCATGGCTCGATTCGATCTCCGCAATGGAAGGGCGGCGGTGTCGCTCACGGCCCGAAGCCGCGCAGCTACGCCCAGCGCACGCCCAAGAAGATGAAGCGCCTCGCGCTGCGCAGTGCGTTGTCGGTGCGCGCCTCCGCCGATGCGATCAAGATCGTCGACTCGTTCGAGTGGGAGGGACCGAAGACGAAATCTGCGGTAGCCCTCCTCGAAGGTATGGGCATCGAGGGCAAGACCCTGCTCGTTCTTTCCGCGTCAGATCGCATCGCACGGCGTTCGGTACGCAACCTTCCCGGCGTCAACGCGCTCACGGTGGGCCAACTCAATACGTACGACGTGTTGTGGGCCGACGCAATCGTCTTCACCGCCGACACGATCGGGATGATCGGTGGCGGCGCCACCTATCAGGTCGCCGACGACGACTTCGTGCGGGACGAGGGAGAAGAATCGTGAAGAACCCGCGCGACATCATTTTCAGCCCGGTCGTATCCGAGAAGTCGTACGACCTCATCGAAGACCACAACACCTACACCTTCGAAATCGATCCTCGGGTCAACAAGACCGAGGTCAAGCACGCGATTGAAACCATTTTTAGCGTCAAGGTGGTGCGGGTGAACACCCAGAATCGCAAGGGCAAGCGTAAGCGGACCGGCTATGTCGTGGGCAAACGCTCAGACATCAAGCGGGCGCTGGTGACGCTGGCCGACGGCGACGAGATCGACATCTTTGGGGTATGACGATGATCGACACCTTCAACGCGCATCTTGGCTGGCCAGTAGCCAGTAACCAGTACCCAGTAACCCCGCGACGCGTACTGGATACTGGATACGGGGTACTGGGTACCCCATGTCCGCGGCACCGCTTCGAACTCGAGAGGGCGTGCTGACGTGGCCGTCAAGAAGTACAAGCCCACATCACCGGGCCGTCGCTTTCGTACGGTTTCGGACTTCGCCGAGATCACAAGGTCCGAGCCGGAGAAGAGCCTGCTCAAGAAGCAGACGTCGACCGGTGGTCGCAACTCGTACGGGCGCAAGACCTCGCGCCACCGAGGCGGTGGCCACAAGCGCCGTTACCGGGTGATCGATTTTCGGCGAAACAAGGACGGTGTTCCCGCCAAGGTCGCCTCCATCGAGTACGACCCGAATCGCAACGCTCGAATCGCCTTGCTTCATTACAAGGACGGCGAGAAGCGCTACATCCTCGCCCCTTTCCAGATTTCAGTCGGGGACTGGCTCGAGTCGGGCTCAGGGGCCGAGATCATTCCGGGTAACGCCCTGCCGTTGCGCAACATCCCGGCAGGGACCTTGGTGCATGCCGTGGAGATGCGTCCCGGCGGCGGGGCCAAGATGGGTCGCTCCGCCGGGACCGCCATCCAATTGGTGGCCAAAGAAGGGACACTCGCCTTGTTGCGCCTGCCTTCGGGCGAGATGCGCAACGTGCCGCTCGATTGCAGGGCCACGATCGGTCAGGTAGGAAATCCCGAAGCCGAACTGGCCAAGGGTGGCAAAGCGGGCCACAGCCGCTGGAAGGGTGTGCGCCCCCAAACCCGCGGCGTCGCCATGAACCCGGTCGATCACCCCCTCGGTGGTGGTGAGGGCAAGTCGAGTGGCGGTCGTCACCCGACGAGCCCTTGGGGCAAGCCGGAGGGGCGCACCCGTAAGAAGCACAAGGCAAGCGATAAGTACATCGTGCGCCGTCGTTCCAAGAAGGGGAGGAGGTAGGCGATGGCCAGGAGCCTGAAGAAGGGGCCGTTCGTAGACGAACATCTTCTCAAGAAGGTCGAACGCGCCAATCAGACCAACGACAAGCGGGTGATCAAGACCTGGAGCAGGCGCTCCACGATCATCCCGGAGATGGTCGGGCAAACCATGGCGGTTCACGACGGACGCAAGCACGTCGCGGTCTACATCACCGAGTCGATGGTTGGACACAAGCTCGGCGAGTTCGCGCCTACGCGCACCTTCCGGCGCCACAACGCCGGCGAACGTGCTGCGAGGAAAGCATGAAAGTGCAGGCCCGCGCTCGATTCATCCGGCAGTCGCCGTACAAGGTCCGCCGCGTGTTGGACCTGGTGCGAGGACTCCCCGTGCCGGAAGCACGCGACGTGCTCGCCTTTACCAACCGCCGCGCCAGCGAACCGATCGCAAAGGTGCTCGAGTCGGCCGTCGCCAATGCCGGCCACAACCACTCGCTCGATGCCGGTGAACTCGCCGTGGTCGAAGCCTTCGCAGATGAGGGCCCGACGTTGAAGCGCTTCCGACCCCGGGCCCGCGGTCGCGCCACCCAGATTCTCAAGCGGACCAGTCACATCACGATCGTGGTGGGAGACGGACGCGACGACATCGAACTCGAGGAACTTTAAGTGCACAGTCCTGCAATGTTTGGCGCGCTGAGGACGGCCAGGAACGCTGCTGGCGGCGTCCTCGGCCTCGACGCAGTCTCTGACTGCGCCTTCGTCCTGCGTCCTTGCCAGGCAGCGCCCCTGACTCGCCCTCAGCCTCACCAAAATCACAGGACGGAGCACTAATGGGCCAGAAGATCCATCCCTACGGGCTCCGCCTCGGAATCGTCACCGATTGGAAGTCGCGCTGGTACAGCGAGAAGGACTACGCCACTCAGGTCATCGAGGATGCGCTAATTCGTCAGACTCTCGAAGACGAGCTGACCCGTGGTGCGGTCTCCCGCGTCGAGATCGAGCGTATTGGTGACAAGAAGGTCCAGATCGACATCCACACGGCTCGTCCCGGTGTGGTCATCGGACGCAGTGGTTCGGAGGTCGATCGCCTTCGCACCCTGTTGGAGAAGATCACCGGGCGCCAGATCAAGATCAATGTGATCGAGGTGCAGAACGCCGAGACCGATGCCCAGTTGCTGGCTCGCGGTATTGCCGACCAGCTTCAGGGCCGTGTCTCGTTTCGCCGCGCCATGAAGCGTGCCATCCAAACGGCGATGAAGGCCGGTGCCCAGGGTGTCCGGGTTCAGTGTTCGGGACGCCTCGGTGGGTCCGACATGGGCCGACGGGAGTGGTACCGCGAGGGCCGGGTGCCGCTTCACACGCTGCGTGCCGATGTCGACTACGGGATGGCCACCGCCCACACGACGGTGGGAACCATCGGCGTCAAGGTGTGGGTATATCGGGGTGACGTTCTTCCTTCGCTTTCGGCCACTCGCGAGAAGATTGCTGCTGAGGCTGCGTTGGCTGCCGGAGGTCCCGCATCTCGTCGGGCTCCCGCCAAGGCTCGTGCCGAGCAGGCCGCCGGAGAGAAGCGACGCGGGACCATTATCGAGGCCGGCGGCGGTAAGCGCATGGTGGAGGCCGGCGGCGGTAAGCGCATGGTGGAGGCCGGCGGCGGCAAGAAGGTTGACGCCGACTCTGCTGAGGCCGACTTCGAAGAGGAGCGACAGGTCGCCGACGAAGTGCTCGAGGTAAAGGGTGACGAGAGCGCGGTCGGGACCCAGAAAGCACCGGCCGAGACGCCGGCTTCTGAGGCCGGGTCCGATGCTGCCGCTCCTGAGGCCGGGTCCGATGCTGCCGCTCCTGAGGTCGGGTCCGATGCTGCCGCTCCTGAGGCCGAGACCGATGCTGGTGGCGATGACGCCACCGGGACCGACGAGGAGGCCTGATCGATGCTGATGCCTAAGCGCGTCAAATGGCGTAAGCAGCACCGCGGCAATATGCGCGGCATGGCCAAAGGCGGCACGGCGGTGTCGTTCGGAGACTTCGGATTGCAGTCGATGGAGCCCGGTTGGATCACGTCACGTCAGATCGAAGCCGCTCGTGTTGCCATGACCCGCCATATCAAGCGTGGTGGGAAGGTTTGGATCACGATCTTTCCCGACAAGCCGGTGACCCAGAAGCCTGCTGAAACCCGTATGGGATCGGGCAAGGGCAATCCGGAGTTCTGGGTTTCGGTGGTCAAGCCGGGCCGCGTCATGTTCGAACTGTCGGGGGTCGACGAGGAGCTTGCTCGTGAGGCGATGCGGCGTGCGGCCAACAAGCTGCCGGTCAAGTGCAAGTTTGTGAAACGGGAGGAACTGTGAAGGCCTCGGAGCTACGCGAGCTTCCTTACCAGGAGCTACAGGACAAATTGGGCGAGTCGAAGGAAGAGCTCTTCAACCTTCGTTTCCAGCTGGCAACAAACCAACTGGACAACACGGCTCGCATGAAATCGGTTCGCCGCCAGGTCGCACGTATCGCCACTGCGTTGCGTGAGCAGGAGATCGAGGCGTTCTATGAGATGGAGGTCGAGGGCGATGAGTGATCGTGCACGCCGCAAGGTGCGTACTGGCGTAGTCGTGTCCGATGCGCGCGACAAGACCGTAACGGTCGAGATCGCCAGCTCGGTTCGGCATCGGGTGTACGAGAAGACTATTCGTCGCAATACCAAGCTGCACGTGCACGACGAGCAGAACGACGCCCGCATGGGTGACACCGTGCGCATCGTCGAGACGCGTCCGATTTCGAAGTCGAAGCGGTGGCGCGTCGAAGAAATCGTGAAGCGCGCCAGATGATCGCCCAGGAGAGTCGCCTCAAGGTGGCAGACAATACGGGCGCCAAGGAAGTCCTGTGCATCAGGGTCCTCGGCGGTTCCGGGCGTCGCTACGCCGGCATCGGCGACATCATCGTGGCCACGGTCAAAGATGCCATTCCCGGCGGATCGGTGAAGCGCGGCGACGTGGTCAAAGCCGTCGTCGTGCGGACCCACAAGGAGCGGCGTCGTTCCGACGGTACCTACATTCGGTTCGACGACAACGCTTGCGTCATTCTCGACGAGCAGCGTCAGCCGCTGGGCACTCGAATCTTTGGGCCCGTTGGCCGCGAACTACGCGACAAGCAGTTCATGCGAATCGTCTCACTCGCTCCGGAGGTGATCTGATGGAACTCCGCGAAGGCGATCAGGTGATGGTGGTTTCGGGCAAGGACAAGGGCAAGGAGTCCCGTATCGCTCTGGTGATGCCGAAGAAGGGCAAGATCATCGTGGAGGGCGTCGCCACTGCGCGCCGTCACACGAAGCCCGCCGGCCAGACGATGCAGGGCGGCATCGTTGACAAGGACATGCCGATCAACGCTTCCAACGTGATGATCATGTGCCCCTCTTGTGGTCCGACCCGGATCGGTCACAAGATCGACGCCGACGGTCACAAGCGCCGTATCTGCGTCAAGTGTGGAGGTGACCTGTGACCCCCCGCCTCAAACAGCAGTACAAGGATGAGATCAAGGCCGCGTTGAAGCAGCAGCTGGGACTCGACAACGAAATGACTGTCCCGACGCTCGACAAGGTCGTCATCAACATGGGCGTTGGCGACGCCATGACCGACAAGAACCTCATCGATGCCGCAATCGACGACTTGTCGACGATCTCAGGCCAGCGACCGAGGGTGAACAAGGCCCGCAAGTCGATCGCCAATTTCAAGTTGCGTGAAGGTGTTGCCATTGGGGTGTCGGTCACCCTGCGCGGCGACCGCATGTGGGAGTTCTTCGACCGTCTCATCGCGGTGGCCATCCCCAGGATCAGGGACTTCCGCGGGCTCAACCCGAAGTCGTTTGACGGTGGCGGCAACTATTCGATGGGGGTGACGGAGCAGCTGATCTTCCCGGAGATCGATTACGACAAGGTGACGCAGGTACGTGGCATGGATATCACGATCTGTACGACTTCCAAGGACGACGACGGCGCCAGGGCGTTGCTCGAGGCCTTTGGTTTCCCGTTCCGGCGTACCCAGACCGAAACCGCAGGGGTGTGACATGGCCAAAAAGTCTCAGATAGCGAAGTCGAAACGCAAGCCAAAGTTCAAGGTACGCGGCTACAACCGATGTGGTCGGTGCGGGCGTCCCCGCGCCTACATCCGCAAGTTCGGCATGTGCCGCCTCTGTGTGCGGCAACTCGCCCATCGTGGTGAGCTGCCTGGTGTGAGAAAGGCGTCGTGGTAGCGATGATGACCGATCCCGTTGCTGACATGCTCACCCGGATCCGCAACGCCAATAAGGCGCTGCATCCGTCGGTGTCCATGCCATCTTCGAAACTCAAAGAACAGATCGCCACGCTCTTCGTGAGCGAGGGCTACATCGAGTCGTACGACGTGCAGACCGACGGTCCGCATCGAACCATCGAACTGATTCTGCGGTACGGCAAGGACCGGGGGCGGGTCATCCAGGGTCTCCGCCGGGTGTCGAAACCCGGGCGTCGAATATATTCAGGTGCATCGGATCTGCCCCGTGTCAACGGGGGTCTCGGGGTCGTGGTCGTCTCCACCTCTCAAGGCCTCCTACCCGACCGCGAGGCCCGGCGTCGTCGGCTCGGCGGCGAGCTCGTCTGCGAGGTGTGGTGATGAGTCGCATTGGATTGACGCCCATCGAGGTGCCGGCGAGCGTCGAGGTGACGATCGACGGCTCGACGGTCGTGGTAAAGGGAGCCAAGGGCACCCTCACCAGGACATTCAGTGAGCGCATCTCTTTTGAGATGGAAGATGGCGTAGTCAGCGTCAAGCGCGACGGTGACGATCGTGAGGCTCGTTCCCTGCACGGTCTGAGCCGAGCATTGCTCTACAACATGGTCGTGGGCGTTTCCAAGGGTTACGAGAAGGAGTTGGCGACGGTCGGAGTCGGCTATCGCGCCAACCTTCAAGGCAAGACGCTCGAGCTTCAGGTGGGGTTCTCCCACCCAGTCCATGTCGAGATGCCGGACGGCATCGAACTCGAAGTGCCGGAGCAGACCAAGATCATCGTTCGGGGGATCGACAAGGAACTCGTCGGCCAGGTGGCCGCCGAGATTCGCTCGGTTCGTCCGCCGGAGCCCTACAAGGGCAAAGGCATTCGATATGTCGGCGAGTACGTCCGGCGCAAGGCAGGGAAGGCAGGAGCAGTCGGATGAGAGGCTCACGTACGGACGCTCGGCGTCGTCGCCACTTCAGGGTCCGCAAGTCGGTGCACGGCACCGCGCAGCGGCCCCGATTGGCGGTGTTTCGGAGCAATCGATACATCTACGCTCAGGTCATCGACGACGAGTCGGGCCGGACATTGGCAGCGGCGTCGTCGCAGGAAGAGGCGTTGCGTAGCCGTACCCTTACCGTCGGCACGGCAACCGAAGTCGGTAAGCGTATTGCGACGCGTGCCAAGGACATCGGTATCGACGCGGTCGTGTTCGATCGCGGCGGATTCAAGTTTCATGGGCGGATCAAGGCAGTCGCCGACGCCGCACGCGAGGAAGGACTCACGTTGTGACGAGCAGAAACCGCAGCAACCGGGGCCGTCGTGACCAGCGTTCCACCGATGGGCCGCAGTACGACGAGCGCGTTATCCACATCAACCGGGTAGCCAAGGTGGTCAAGGGTGGCCGCAGGTTCTCCTTTACTGCTCTGGTCACCGTCGGAGACGGCAAGGGCAAGGTGGGTATCGGTTACGGCAAGGCCAAAGAGGTTCCGACCGCTATCCAAAAGGGCTTTGAAGAAGCACGCAAGACCATGACCCATATCCCGATGGCCGGGACGACGATCATTCACACGAATATCGGAACTCAGAGCGCATCACGCGTCCTGGTGAAGCCGGCGGCCCCCGGAACGGGCGTCATCGCCGGGGGGGCGGTGCGCCAGATTCTCGAGGCGGCCGGTGTGAAGGACATCCTGGCCAAGTCGCTCGGGTCGCCTACTCACCTCAACGTGGCAAAGGCGACCATGGACGCGCTGCTCAGCCAGGAGCGGCCCGACGTCGTAGCGGCCCGCCGGAACAAGACTCCAGAAGAGATCACCCCGCCGGGTCTGCTGGCCGCCTATCGGACGGCAGAACTCGGCAGGGCCGTCGCCGACAAGTAACCGGAGACCACCGTGGCCAAGAAAAACACTCTCAAGATCACCCTGGTCCGCAGCACGATCGGCTCCAAGCCGAAAACGCGTGCCGCGGTCAGGACTCTCGGATTGCGCAAGATTCGCCAGAGCACCGAGCGTCCCGATACGCCGGATGTGCGCGGGCTGATCCACCAGGTCCGTCATCTCGTGGAGGTCGAAGAAGTATGAAGTTGCACCACCTGAAGCCGGCTGCGGGCTCCAAAAAGAAGAGAATCAGGGTGGGTCGCGGCGAAGGCGGCCGCCGCGGCAAGACTGCCGGTCGCGGGACCAAGGGCACCAAGGCACGCAACACCGTGCCGGCGTGGTTCGAGGGCGGGCAGATGCCTCTGTATCGCCGACTCCCCAAATTGAAGGGATTCAAGAATCGCAACAGGGTCGAGTACACGGTCGTGAACGTGGAACGTCTCAACGATTTCCACCAAGGAGCGACCGTTGGTCCCGATGAGCTGCGCGGCCGCGGCCTCGCCAAGAAGCGGGGTCCGATCAAGATTCTCGGCCAGGGCAGTCTCGAGAAGAAGTTGACGGTGCGGGCCCATGCCTTCAGCGTCGGTGCCGTCGAGGCGATCCAAGCCGCCGACGGCACGGTGGAAGTAGTCGAGTAACCAGTGCCCAGTATCCAGTATCCGGTATCCAGTGGCGCGCAAAGTCTGTCGGGAGCTGGCTACTGGCTACTGGCTACCCAGCTCCACGCGATAAAGTCTGACGGTTCTCGAGGGATCTACTAACCAATGCTTTCTGTCTACCGCAACATGTTTCGGATCCGGGATCTCCGGACCAAGGTTCTCTACACGCTGTTCATCTTCGCCATTTATCGGCTGGGCGCCGCAGTTCCGGTTCCCGGGATCGATATCGACCAGGTGCAACGATTCGCGGACGAAGCCGGCAGCTCAGGCATCGTCGGGTTGCTCAACCTGTTCAGCGGCGGTGCACTAGAGACGTTTTCCGTCTTCTCTCTCGGAATCATGCCGTACATCACGTCGTCGATCATCATGCAGCTGCTGGCCGTCGTCATCCCTCGTCTGCAGCGGCTCCAGGACGAAGGTGAGGCGGGCCGGAAGGCCATCACCCAGTGGACCCGTTATATAACCGTGGTCCTGGCATTGCTCCAGTCCACCGGACTCACGTTCTTGTTCCATCAGGGAATCCTGACCGGGGGTATCGACCTGATCCCCAACTACACGCCGGGCCGAGTGTTGATCATCGTGATCACCCTGACCGCCGGGACGGCCTTCATCATGTGGCTGGGGGAGCTCATCAGTCAGAGAGGCATCGGCAACGGCATGTCGCTGATCATCTTTGTGAGCATCGTGAGCCAGATCCCATCCCAGTTCGTGACACTGAGCACGTCGACCGACGGCTATGCCAACATCAGGTTCTGGCTCGTCGTTGCCATGTTCCTAGTGATGACTGCCGGGATCATCTTCGTGGATCAAGGTCAGCGACGGATACCGATTCAATTCTCGAAGCGGGTCCGCGGCCGCCGAGTGATGGGGGGTCAAAGCACCTACATCCCGCTCAAGGTCAACACGGCCGGCGTCATCCCGGTCATCTTTGCTTCGAGCGTCCTGTACTTCCCGGCGCTCATTGCCACTTCGATCCCGGCGGAGGGCTTCTTTGCTCCGGTGCGACGCTTCATCGACAGCAACCTGGTGAGTGCTCAAACGTATTGGTACGTCGTGATGTTCGGTTTGCTCATCATCTTCTTCACGTATTTCTATACGGCCATCCAGTTCGATCCGGCTCGTCAATCGGACATGATCCAGCGCCAAGGTGGTTTCGTGCCGGGTATCCGTCCCGGGTCGCAGACGACTCGCTATCTGGAGCACATCCTTTCGAGAATCACCCTGCCGGGATCATTGTTCCTGGCTTCGGTCGCGGTGCTGCCGTCGCTGGTGGCGATCTGGTTCAACCTCCAACTCGGGTTCTCGGGTATCTCGATCCTCATCGTCGTCGGGGTCGCCCTCGAGACGATGAAGCAGATCGAAAGCCAATTGATGATGCGCAACTACGAGGGGTTCCT
>JAZGCP010000110.1:0-2023 GCA_036477035.1 Acidimicrobiia bacterium
CGTCGATGAACTCGGCGCCCCTGTCGATAGCGTCCTCCGCCTTGTCGCCGTGCTCCTCGGCTAGATCCCCTGTCTTCTTCTTGAACTTGTCGAAGATGCTCATTGAATGCCTCTCATTCCTCTTCCGGGCTACCTGTATGCGGAGCCCTCCCGATGAGGGTACCGCTGTCCACGATCGGCCGGGCCCGTCGTCTCGGGGTTCGCGCGGGGTAGGAGGGCTCCATCGTCCCAGGCAGGGAACCTGGTGCGAGCGTAGGAGCAGAGCTCAGGTGAGATGACGTGGGCGTTGACGACGTCATCGATGGACTCATGGAGGGACTCGACGAACTTGAGTAGGGCGAATGGACGCTCGATCCGACCGGCTAAACCCGCTCTACCGAACGTAGCCCGGCTCTAGGCATCCCACGGTCTCGCTCTCCAGCCCCGGTCGGTTCTATCCACCGTCGGCTCTCCCCTACCGATAAGAAACCGACCCCCACAGCCTCAACCGCCACGAGGGGTCGGTCTTATCCACCGTCGGCTCTCCCTTACCGATAAGAAACAGACCCCCATGGCTTCAGCCTCCAGGAGGGGTCGGTCTTTTCCACCGTCCGCTCTCCGACACCACTGCACCGGATGCCCCCCCCCAGCTGCATCGAGATGTCGGGAAGCCCGAAACGACGGGCCTTTCGCATCTCATCGCCACATCGGCCGATGCCCTAGGTCTCACTGCACCGAGCTGCACCGCATGCACCCTGGTGGACCCCCATGGACGGGGTTCCGGGCACCCCGTCGGCACCTCCAAGGCACCTCGCCGACCCTCCGAGGCGCGAAGTTGCTGGGCCCGTGCTCCGATACTCCTAACTCTGGTGAGATGGCGCTGGATGATCCCAGAGTGGCCGGACTTGAGGTCGCGAAAGTCGGTGTCACAGGCCACTCAGAATGGCGGATCTCGCTTTGGGTGACGGGATAAGCGGTCAGTCGGCCGCTTCGACCTGATAGCCGTCGCCGGTGTCGATGATGACGACGCCTTGGCCTTTGCCCATCGGCGCAACGATGACGCCGGTGAGGCCGAACACGGCGGCCTCGTTGGTGGGGCTGTGCCCGATCGCCAGGGCACGCTGACCATCCTCGAGCCGGTCGAAAATGCGGCCGAGCCCTTCGGCCAACAGCTCGGAATCCACACTGACCAAGTCGGGGTCGGCCATTCGCAACGATTCGAGGTCGCCTGCACCCGCCGCCCGGTATGCGGCTCGCCACCGATCCTCCATCCTCGATCGCAAGCCGGGCTCCACCACAACGCCATCTGAGACGGGCTCGCCAAGTCCGGCGAGGATGCAGGCAGCGGTTTGGGTCGCTCGTTGCGCTCCCGATGACACGATCACCTGATAGCTCCCACTCAGCGACTTGCCGAGGGCGACTGCGGCCTGAACACCGTCGGCGGTCAACACGTCGCCGTCATTGTCGGTATGACGCCGCAGCTCCACGTAGCGAGCCATCGCAGCCTTTCTGTCGACCTCCTCATTCTGCTCGCCGGGTAGCCGCAACCACGAAGGCCTGCGCCCCGGATCTTGGTGTCGATGGAGGGGCAAGATGTTGGGGCTCCCACAGCTTCTTCGGGGACTATTCGAGAATTAGACCGTATCGAAATTGGTCTTGCGGACGATTACATACACACATGACTGACGAACTCGAGCAACTCTTCGAGGGCACAGACAGTTCACCAACCATCGGGAGATAGACAGCAATGAGACTGCGCAGATTTGGGTTGGTGGCAGCCTTCGCCGTCGTCGGGGTGATGTTGACCGGGTCGATGGCCTTCGCCGCCGAACTCGGGGTCGGCAATTACACGCTGTTGCTCCCCGGCGTCGGAGACTTCAGCTTCACCATCGATTCGACCGGACCGGAGACGGTGGTCGACGTCCTGTCCACACCCGCCGGCTATGAGATCGACGACCATGAACCCGACAAGGTGGCCTGGAAGGACATCCTCACCCTCACCCTCGAAGTTGAGGCAAAAACGGCCAAGGTCGAAGGCGACTAC
>JAZGCP010000111.1:0-8993 GCA_036477035.1 Acidimicrobiia bacterium
GTCCGGCGACGCTTCGAGGTCAGGTCGAAGCGTGGCGGGATCACCCTGGTGGATGACTACGCCCACCACCCGACCGAGGTTGCGGCCACGTTGGATGCAGCCAGGCTTGGTCACTCCGGTCGCATCGTTGCAGTGTTTCAGCCGCACCGTTTCAGCAGGACTCTCGAGCATGGGGCGGCAATCGGCGCTGCCTTGTCGGAGGCCGACCGGGTCTTTGTGACCGATGTCTACGCGGCAGGCGAAGTTCCGATCCCCGGAGTCTCCGGCCGGTCGGTAGCCGATTCGGTCTCGGGGCCCTCCGTCTCGTACGTGCCGCGGCGGATTGATCTCGCTGCCTCATTGGCCGGTGAGATCAAGTCGGGCGATCTCGTGCTGTTGCTGGGAGCAGGCGATATCACGCAGGTTGCCGACGAGCTCACCCGCCTGCTCCCGGAAGCCTGATGACTGCATCGCGGCGACTGCAGGCCGCCGGGCGGCTGGGAGAGGACGTACCTCTCGGGCCGCTGACGACCTACCGGTTTGGGGGCCCGGCGCGCTACCTGGTGACGATCGACGGCGAGCAGGACCTGCGGGACGCCTTCGAGATCGCCACCGGGGAGGGACTGTCGGTGCTTCCCCTGGGACGTGGCAGCAACGTGGTGGTTTCCGATGCGGGATTCCGGGGAGTGGTGCTCCAGGCAGGTCCCGGGTTGAGCCATCGATCGATTGGGGAGGTAACAGTTGCCGGAGCTGCGGTACCGCTCCCGCTGTTGGCGCGCGACTCGGCTCGAGCCGGTCGGGGGGGACTCGAGTTCTTCACCGGAATCCCCGGATCAGTCGGAGGGGCCATACGAATGAATGCGGGGTGTCACGGTTCTGAGACCAGCGATGTCCTCGTTTCCGCCCGGATCTTCGACCTCGGAACCTCGATGCTCAGCGAAAGAACCGGAGCTGATCTCGAACTGGCCTATCGGCATTCGAATCTGGGCGACTTCGACTTTGTGCTCGAGGCGCGATTTGCGACCGTGGAGCGGCCTGCGGCGGAAGCGGAAGAAACGATTCGAGACATCGCCCGCTGGCGTCGGGACCATCAACCCGGCGGAACGTTCAATGCGGGGAGCGTATTCAAGAACCCGGAAGGTGAGCCGGCCGGACGGATCATCGACCGGCTGGGCCTCAAGGGCCTCGGGTCGGGTGCGGTCAGCGTGAGCGAGAGACACGCCAACTTCTTTGAGGCAGCAGAGGGGGCGACGGCTGGGGACATGCACTCGCTGGTGCTCGAGGTACAGCGCCGGGTGCGGGATGAGACCGGGATCGATCTGGAGACCGAAATCCGCTTTGTCGGAGAGTTCTCATGACGCTCGAACCCGCGGCGGATCGTCACCTGCGGAGACCTCGCCGCTGGCCCTTGATCGTCATGATTCTGATTGCCGTCGGAGCTGTGGGTGCGGCGCACTCGCCGCTGATGGCGGTTGGCACCGTGGAGGTCCTGGGGGCCACCCGATCTGAGGTTCGGCAGATCGTGGACGCCACCGGCGTCGGGCCGGGTGCCCTGCTTCTCTGGGTCAATGCGGGTGCCATCGAGCAAGCCGCCGCCACCGACCCATGGGTCGCTGATGTACGAGTCAATCGAATCTGGCCCAACCGAGTCGTAGTCGAGGTCATAGAGCATCAGGCCGTGGCATGGATCGAGGGTGTCCAGGGTTGGATGCTGGTTTCTCGTGACGGAACGGTTCTCGAGCGTTCTGAGGGGCCGGGATCGGGGTTGCTGCTCGCCGAACTCGCTTTTCCGGACCGTCTACCGGGTGACCGGCCGATGGACCCGGCCTGGCACGAGGTTGTGCAGATGGCTCTGGTGCTTTCCGATGACATCGGGGGAACCCTCAAATTGGAGATGCGAGGAGCCGAGATGTGGACGTCCGCGTTCGGATATGACGTCAGATTGGGCCATCCGATCGATCTGGCCGACAAGGGGAGAACCCTGCGAGCCATGGTGGCAGAGGAGATCCCGGAGGGGGCGATCATCGATGTGAGCTCCCCGCTGCGGCCGGCCATCATTCCGCTCGAATCTCAAGTAGCGGTGGAGACTCCTTCAGGCGAAGGGTGATCCTTGCCATGAGGGTCGCTATCGTTGCAAGAACGCTTCCGGACGTCGGTTCTACGCGGGCGCCGAAGCGATGAGATGAGGAGTTGATCGGATGATGACCTCGGGTCCCGGTCTGCAGAGCTACCTCGCCGTCATCAAGGTGATCGGTGTAGGCGGCGGGGGTGTAAACGCCGTAAACCGGATGATCGACTCCGGACTGCGCGGTGTCGAATTCGTCGCGATCAATACCGACGCCCAGGCGCTGCTGATGTCGGACGCCGACATCAAGCTCGATATCGGGCGTGATCTCACCAGAGGTCTCGGGGCCGGCGCCGATCCTGAGATCGGACGCGCCGCGGCCGAGTCGCATCGCGATGAGATCGAAGATGCCCTGCGCGGGGCCGACATGGTCTTCATAACCGCCGGCGAGGGTGGCGGCACCGGTACCGGAGGCGCTCCGATCGTCGCTGAGATATCACGCAGCTTGGGAGCTCTCACCGTCGCCGTTGTTACCCGGCCATTCGGGTTCGAGGGGCGTCGACGATCTGTGCAGGCAGAGCAAGGGATCCAGGCCATCAGGCCGTCGGTGGACACACTCATCGTGATCCCCAATCAGAGACTGCTCGAGCTCTCCGATCAGAATCTCCCCATCGTCGATGCGTTCAAATTGGCCGACGACATCCTCTTGCAGGGTGTCGGCGGCATCACCGACCTCATCACTACTCCAGGCCTGATCAACGTGGACTTCGCCGACGTCAAGTCCGTCATGTTGGGCGCCGGTAACGCCGTGATGGGCATCGGCTCTGCACGGGGTGACGACCGAGCTCTACAGGCAGCAGAACGGGCGATTTCGAGCCCGATGCTGGAAATGTCGGTGCAGGGCGCTCGCGGGGTTCTCCTGTCCGTGGCCGGATCGTCAGAAATGACCCTGCACGAGGTCAACTCCGCAGCCACCGCCATTGCCGACCATTGTGATCCGGATGCCAACATCATCTTTGGAGCGACGATCGATGACTCTCTGGGCGAGGAGATCCGGGTGACGGTCATCGCAGCAGGGTTCGGCGGAACCACCGACCAGCCCCAAATCCAGGCGCCCTCCACCGAAATCCGAGGTGGAGCACCCATGCCGGACCGTCCCGAAAGGTCCGCGGACGAGCGAGAGCCGGACGGAGGCGATCCGTACGACGTGGATATCCCCGACTTCCTCCGGGGATGATCCTCCCCGACGGTTTGGCAGGCGTCGCGTTCGGGACGTCAATCGATGGCGACCCCCGCCTCGATGACGCCGCCCGGATCGCCGCGTCCGAGACGCTGGCGATCCCAGCCGAGTGGGCATGGGTTTGCCAGGTCCACGGCTCCGAAGTCGTTGCTCCGACCGGGTCCGGGATCGGACCGGAGGCAGATGGGATGATTACGACCGATTCTGGCCTTCCCATCGCCGTGTCCGTAGCCGACTGTCTTCCGGTGGCGCTGATCGCAGATGGTGCAGTTGGAATGGCTCATGCGGGCTGGCGAGGTGCCGCCGGGGGTGTGGTCTCATCCACCATCGGCGCGTTGACAGACCTGGGCCATCCTCCGCATACCGTCGTGATCGGGCCGGGGATCGGGCCGTGTTGTTTCGAGGTTGGTGATGAGGTGGCTGCCCGGTTTCCGAAAAGCCGTGCTCGTACTCGCTGGGGAACCGAGAGTGTTGATCTTTCGGCGGCGGTGGCGGGCGAGGTCGAAGGCCTTGCCGTGCGCTTTGTCTCGGCTTGCACCTACCACGATCAGCGGTTCCACTCATACCGACGTGATGGGACCGGTCTGCGCCAGTTTGGAGTGGCATGGGTCACAGCGGACTGACTGAAGTCGAGGAGCGAATAGCGGCAGCGGCGGCAGGCGCAGGGCGCACCGACCCGATCACCCTTGTTGTCGTGGCCAAATATGCCTCCGACTCCGAATTAGAGTCTGTGATCGCCGAAGGCGTTCGCGACGTCGGCGAGAGCAGGGCGGACTCTCTCGTGAGCCGTCGTCCCCGGTTCAACGGGATTTCGTGGCATTTCGTGGGCCGTCTCCAGGGAAATAAGGTCCGTTCCGTTCGAAATTCAGTCGATCTTCTCCACTCGATGGACAGGGTCCAACTGGCCGCCTATTGGTCAAAAGGCGAGCAGCATCCGCCGCCGGTGCTGGTACAAGTGAATCTGGCATCGGAGGCGCAAAAGGCAGGCGTAACCCCCGCAGGGGTTCTTCCGATGATCGATGCCTGTGTCGTCTCTGGGGTCGAGGTTCAAGGTTTGATGGCCATTCCGCCGCGTCCGGCGGACGGTGCTGATTCTGCTCGTTGGTTTTCCGAGTTGAGAGAACTGCGAGACAAGATTGCGCTCGACCATCCGAACGTGCGCCAGCTTTCGATGGGGATGACGCAGGATTTTCCGATCGCCGTGGCAGAGGGTGCGACAATCTTGCGGGTCGGACGGGCTATCTTTGACCCGTTCCGCAAGGAAGGTTGACCACCTTATGGGCATGTGGCAAAAGACGTTGTTCTATCTGGGTCTCGTCGATGAGGACGATCCAGGGTCATACACCGCGCCCGGCGGGCATCCGCAGCAGCCCTCTCAGGGGAGACCCGGTCAACAGCAGCCCATGCAGGGGCGGCCCGATGTCGCGATGCGCCGCAACCCGGCGCGCCGGGTCGAGACACAACCGCGACCCGACCCCTCCATACCGATCGGTGGCACCGGGGTGCAGGGTCGGCGGGTCGAACCACCGATGACCGCACGAGGGCGAGTTCGTGCCACCAGCGCCGACAGCGCCTTGGCCGAGGCGGGTGTCGTCGTCCGACCTCCCGATACTCCGCTGGTCCGCACGGTCTCGGATAGTGAACTCGAATCTGAAGTCATCGTCGCCACGTCCTACTCGGATGCCCAGCTGCTGGCCGACCACATTCGCTCGACCATCCCGGTGGTGCTCGACTTGCGCAAGGTCGAGCCTGCCATGGTTCGCCGGCTGGTCGATTTTGCGAGCGGACTCACGTACGCGCTCGGTGGATCCATGCGCAAAATCGGACAGGGCGTCATCCTCGTGACACCGCAAAATCTCAATCTGAGCCGAGACGAACGTCGGCGCCTCAAAGAGCTCGGGTACTACCAGGGTCCCGAAGAAGGCTGACCCGCTGGTGAATCTCATCTGCGCTGCTCTCCAGATCTACTGGATCGTCGTAGTGGCCAGGATCGTGATGGAGTGGATCCCGGTCTCATATGACCACCCCCTGGCGCGGGTTCGGTCGGCCTTGAGATCGGCCACCGAACCGGTGTTGGGGCCGTTGCGAGCGATGCTTCCTCCGGTGCGTCTCGGAGGTGTCGCTCTCGATCTCAGCCCGATCATCCTCCTGGTCGGACTCAGCCTGCTCACCGGGGTGATCTGCAACTAAAAGAGCGCGCTTCAGGCGCGGTCTCGGTGGCCTGGGGTTGGGGCCGGTTGTCTGGTTGCAACCGGGGGTATCACCCGGCCCGACGAGTCACCGCCAGCGAAATGGCGATGTCTTTGCCGAGAGAAGTGGTTGATCCGGAGTCGTCGCGAACAAGATCGATGGCCAGGGTCTCGGCGGCGATCCAGGCACCGTGCGTCTCCATGGCGGTGGCCACTTCTGCGTGATCTGACTCCCAGTGGATGGCGATCCGATCGGTGACTTCGAGGCCTGCCTCGCGCCTGAGACCTTGCACAGCCTTGATGATCTCGCGCCCGATTCCCTCGACGATCAACTCGCCGGTGAGGACGGTATCGATCGCGACACTCAACTCGTCGCCGGTGGCAACTGCGATCCCCTTACGCGCCTCGCGGGTCACGACCACGTCGACCAGAGTCACCGACTGACCGAGAACCTCCACGGTCCCGCCATCGACGAGTGTGTCGATCGCGGCCAACTCGAGAGCGCCGATGGCGGCAGCCGCCTCGCTCATTCTGGAGCCGAAGCGGGGGCCGAGGGTCCGAAAATTCGGTTTGAGACCTAGGTGAGCGAGGCTCGCTTCATCGGCAGAGGTCTCGACTGCCTTGACGTTGAGTTCCTCGGCGATGAGATCCGCATGTGAGTTGATCGCCTCCCGCACTCTGGAATCGTGGCTCACGACCGTCACCATTGCCAGCGGCTGGCGGGTCTTGAGACCCTCAGTCACGCGCAGACTGCGACCCAGCGAGACGGCCGTCCGAACGGCTTCCATTTGACGCTCGTTGGTGGCGTCGATGAGTTCCTCCATTGCTTCGGGGTAGTCCTCGTGATGCACGCTGACGGGACCGGTGGCGGCCTCGGCGCGCTGCGACACGACCAGGCCCTGGTACATCGTCTCGGTAATGAAGGGGAGCACCGGAGCCATCAGCTTGGCGAATGTCACGAGCACGTCGTACAGCGTGGCGAATGCGGCCAGCGAGTCGGCCGATATGTCGTCGCCCTCTGATCGGGCAGCCCAGAAACGGCGGCGGGTGCGACGGATGTACCAGTTGGTGAGGTCGTCGACGAAGTCGATGAGGGGCGGGACGACGTTGTAGAGGTAATACCCCTCCATCTCGCGATTGACTTGCTTTACGAGGCTCTGCAGAACCGACAGGATCCATCGATCTATCTCGGGCCGTTGGGCCGGCGGCGCCGCCGCCCCCAGATCCCCGGCGGTCAGCCCCTCGGCAGCCGCATAGGTCGTGAAGAAGGAGTACGCATTCCAATAGGGGAGCAGGACGGTGCGAACCACATCGCGCACTCCTCGTTCGGTGAATCGCAGTGGCTCAGCTCGCACGACCGGCGAGTTGATGAGAAAAGCCCTGAGCGCGTCGGCGCCGGTGGCTTCCAGGAGCTCGAACGGGTCCGGGTAGTTCTTGAGGCTCTTCGACATCTTTCTGCCGTCCTCGGCAAGGATCATCCCGTTGACGACGCAGTTCTTGAATGGCGCCGAATCGAAGATCGCCGTGGCGTGGATGACCAAGGTGTAGAACCAGCCGCGAGTCTGGTCGAGACCCTCAGCGATGTAATCGGCCGGGAATCGGGCCTCGAACCGCTCCTTGTTCTCGAACGGATAGTGGCTCTGTCCGTATGGCATCGCTCCGGATTCGAACCAGACATCGAGCACTTCAGGCGTCCGACGCATTGTCGCTTCGCATTCGGTGCAGGCGAATGTGACCTCGTCAACGATGTGCTTGTGCAGGTCGGTGACCAACACTCCCGAATGCTCTTCCAGTTCGGCCACCGAACCGATGCACACCCGGTGATCGCAGTCCTCACACTCCCAGATGGGAAGACACGAACCCCAGAAGCGGTTTCGGCTGATCGCCCAGTCGCGCGCGTTTGCCAGCCAATTCCCAAATCGACCCACCCCGACGTGCTCCGGAACCCAGTGGACCGTCTCGTTGAGCTCGACCATTCGCTCCCTGATCTGCTCCACGGCGACGAACCAGGTTGGGATCGCCTTGTAGATCAGCGGAGTGTCGGTACGCCAGCAGAACGGATACGAGTGAACCGCTCGCCGGTTGCGCACCAGATCGCCGCTGGCAGCCAGCAACTCGACCAGTCTGGTGTCCGCCTCCTTGACGTTGACACCGGCCACATCCGGAACCTCGTCGGTGAAGTTGCCGATCTCGTCAACCGGGTCGACGATCACATCGAGACCGGCGGCGTGGAACGCCTCGAAGTCGGCTTCACCGTATGCGGGAGCCATATGCACCAGACCGGTGCCCTCTTCGGTCGATGTCTCTTCGCCCGCGATCACGACGAAGGCCCCTTCGCTTGCCCGGTCGGCGAAGTAGTCGAAGACGGGCCGATAGCGGGTTCCGACCAGTTGCGCACCGGTCGCTCGAGCCGAGGGAGCCGGGGGATCGTCCCAATAGGAGTCGACCAGGTCGGCCGCGATCCAATAGCGGCCGTCGTGTGAGTCGATCGGGGCATCGATGCGGACATATTGGATGTCGACCCCGACGGCGACTCCAAGATTCGACGGCATGGTCCACGGAGTCGTCGTCCAGATGAGGAGATAGTCGCCGGGTTCGGCCGGCCCTGCGGAGGTCGTCACTTCGAGACGCACGGTGATCGAAGGGTCTTCGACGTCGCGATACTGCCCGAGGTTGACCTCGTGGTTGGACAGCGGCGTCGCCGCGCCCCATGAGTATGGGAGGACCTTGAACGCCTTGTACACAAGTCCCTTGTCCCACAGCTGTTTGAAGACCCACCACACGGACTCCATGAAGTCGGGGTCCATCGTCTTGTAGTCGTTCTCGAAATCGACCCAGCGACCGATCCTCCGGGTAATGGCTTCCCAGGGTTCGGTGTTGCTCATCACTCGGCTGCGACAGGCCTCGTTGAAAGCGGCAACGCCGAACTCGAGGATCTCAGACGGGCCCGTCAGCCCCAGAGCCTTCTGGACTTCGAGTTCGATCGGAAGGCCGTGGGTGTCCCACCCGAAGCGTCTTTCAACCCGGTGGCCGCGCATCGTCCAGTACCGGGGCACGATGTCTTTGAGCACGCCGGCCAAAAGGTTGCCGTAGTGGGGGCTTCCGGTGGGAAACGGGGGACCGTCGTAGAACGAAAACTCGGACGACGCCGGACGCTGTTCGACGGAGGTGACAAAGGCGTCGATCTCATCCCACAGTTCGAGAATTCCCAGTTCCTGGTCGGGGAATGAGACATGTGATGGGACCCGTTCGAATGGCCCTGGGTTCGTCATGTTGGTCCTCGGTCGGCGTCGTTGCCGCCGGGACGAGCAATGACCCGTGGTACCACCCGGCTTGTCGGGCCGTGGAGTCCGCCAATCGGCGGGCATCCAAGGCGCAACCGCTTCTCATACCCATCTCGGAGGGCGATTCCGGCGAGATCTACTCGGATCGTGATGGACCGTTTCGTCTCGCGGCTCGGGGAGGATGTACGCCTCGGGCGAATCACCGGCCTCACACCATCTGCCGGCTCGCTCTGACC
>JAZGCP010000112.1:0-8039 GCA_036477035.1 Acidimicrobiia bacterium
AGCGCGATCAATATTCGGTTCACGCAAATCCTCTAACTCGGGTCTGCGCATGATGAGTGACGGACATGAGCCGGTGCTGAAGCGAGGATGAGGGGAAGGTGAGAATTGGCCAGTAGCCAGTAGCCAGATGGCAGATGGCAGATGGGCCCCCCACCAACGGCCTCTGGCCGTTGACTCCCCCCAAAGGGGAGAGTGATCAGAACCCCACAAGGGTGTCGGGCCGCTTGCAGACCTCCAGATGGGTTTCGTTCGGACTGGGGACGGGGGACGGGGGACGGGGGACTAGGGGCGGGGGACTGGGAACTGGGGACTCGACAGCACGCAGATGCCAGACGCGTCAACCGCTGCGACACCGAAAAGGTCCGGTAGACGCGACTCACCCCGCCGGACATGGCGGGGTGAGTACGCTCAACACGCGAGCATCGAACTATTCGTCTTCGGTCTTCTCCCCGTCCCCGTCCCCGTCCCCGTCCTGGGCTCCGAGGCTGGCGAGCCATTCTGCCGGGTTGGCCGGGAGAGCCTCCGCCTCCGATTCGGGCACCGATTCTCCGAAGAGACCCAAGGCAGACACCACCGTGGCATCGGGCAGCGAGGGCTGTACCGCCTGGTACATGTCGGCACCGGTGCCGGCGGGGATGAGCTTGCCGATGATGACGTTCTCCTTGAGGCCACGCAGGAAGTCGGAGCGGCCCTGAAGCGCCGCTTCGGTGAGTACCCGTGTCGTCTCCTGGAACGAGGCCGCAGACAGCCACGAGTCTGTGGCCAGCGAGGCCTTGGTGATCCCCATCAGCTCAGGACGAGCCTCGGCGGGAGCCTTACCATCGGTCACAAGCTCCCGATTGACCTCGCGGAATTCCTGGGCTTCGACCAGTTCCTGAGGCAGGTAACTCGAATCGCCGGGATTGACCACCCTCACCCGACGCAACATCTGACGCACGATTATCTCGATGTGCTTGTCGGCGATCTCCACGCCCTGGCTGCGGTACACCTCTTGGACCTCATCTACCAGGTACTGCTGAGTGGCACGCACACCCATGATCTCGAGGACTTCCTTCGGATCGAGCGGACCGGCGGTCAGCGGAGTGCCGGGATCGATCGTCTCGCCGTCTTTCACCTTGAGGCCGGCAAAGCGAGAAATCGGATACTCCCGCTCTTCCTCCTTGGCCCCTTCGATGACGATGCGACGGCCGTCCTCGTCTTCGATGATCTTGACCACACCACCGATTTCAGAGATGGGAGCCTTTCCTTTGGGGCTACGAGCCTCGAACAATTCGGTCACGCGGGGCAGACCGTGCGTGATGTCCTCACCGGCGACACCGCCGGTATGGAATGTACGCATGGTCAGCTGCGTGCCCGGCTCGCCGATCGACTGGGCGGCCATGATGCCGACCGCTTCACCCGGCTCGACCATGTGTCCGGTGGCGAGGCTGAGTCCGTAGGACGCCTTGCTGATGCCGTAACGCAAAGTGTCGGTCAACGGTGAACGCACCCTGACCTCGGTAACCTCCGGGGCTCCGTTGATCGCCACCAGGGCATCCCGATCCACGAGTTCACCGGCACGGAGCTTCACTCCTCGGCTGGTCTCCAGCAGGGAACGACCAATCTTGATGTCCTCGGCCAGGATTCGACCGAAGATCCGGCTCGACAGATAACGATACGGCTCGCCGCCATCTTCCTTCACCGATATCTCGATACCCGGATCCTCAGAGTCCTCGTCGAAGATGAGGACCTCCTGAGATACATCGACGAGTCGCCGCGTGAGATAACCGGAGTCGGCAGTCCTCAGCGCGGTATCGGCCAGACCCTTGCGAGCACCGTGGGTCGAGATGAAGTACTCGAGAACCGACAGCCCCTCTTTGAAGTTCGCCTTGATCGGACGCGGGATGATGTCACCCTTCGGGTTGGCCACCAGACCTCGCATGCCGGCGATCTGGCGCACCTGCATGATGTTGCCGCGAGCACCGGACCGCACCATCATGTCGATCGGATTGAACGGATCAGCCTTGAGGGCCACCTCCATGGCGTCCTTGACCTTGTCGGTTGCTTCGGTCCAAATCTCGATGAGCTCTTGACGGCGCTCGTCGTCGGTGATGATCCCCTGCAGGAACAGTTCTTCGACCTTGGCCGCCCGCTGTTCGTACTCCTCGAGGATCTTGCGCTTGTCGGCAGGCGTCTTGACGTCCTCGAGGCCGATCGTGAGACCGGAGCGCGTGGCGAATCGAAAGCCGAGCGCCTTTACCGCGTCGAGGAACCTCTGGAGGACCCCCTTGTCGTACCGCCCGATCACCTCTTCGATGAGGGTTCGGAGGTCGGACTTGAGCACGACGCTGTTGATGTACGGGAAGTCGGCCGGAAGAGCGGTGTTGAGCAGAGCGCGCCCGAACGTGGTGTCGAACGGCATCGAACCGTCTACCGCCTCATCCGGAATGAGATCACCGAGGTGATCCTTCAACTCGGCATGCAGCTTGGCATCACCGGCCAGGTCTCCGACCCGGAGCTTGATCGGCTCCCGCAGTCCGATGTCACCGAGGTCGTAGGCCATCTCTGCCTCTTCGAGGTCGGCAAAGATCCGATCCCCGCCTCCCTCGCGCTCCACCATATCGGAGAGGTAGTAGAGACCGATCACCATGTCCTGGCTGGGAGTCACGATGGGACGACCGCTCGCCGGCGACAGAACATTGTTCGTTGAGAGCATGAGAACCCGAGCTTCCGCCTGAGCCTCGGCCGACAGCGGCAGGTGAACTGCCATCTGGTCCCCATCGAAGTCGGCGTTGAACGCCTCACAGACCAAAGGATGAATCTGGATCGCCTTACCTTCGACCAAGATCGGCTCGAAGGCTTGAATCCCCAGACGGTGCAACGTCGGAGCGCGGTTCAACAGCACCGGGTGCTCCTGAATTACGTCTGCCAGCACGTCCCATACCTGGGGCCGGTGACGCTCCACCATCCGTTTGGCCGCCTTGATGTTCTGGGCGAGATCGAGGTCGACCAGCCGCTTCATCACAAACGGCTTGAAGAGCTCCAATGCCATCGCCTTGGGCAGACCGCACTGATGGAGCTTGAGCTGCGGTCCCACGACAATCACCGAACGTCCTGAGTAGTCGACGCGCTTGCCGAGCAGGTTCTGACGGAACCGGCCCTGCTTGCCCTTCAGCATGTCGCTCAGTGACTTGAGCGGGCGATTGCCCGGACCCGTCACCGCCCGACCGCGGCGGCCGTTGTCGAACAAAGCATCAACCGCTTCCTGCAGCATCCGCTTCTCGTTGTTCACGATGATCTCGGGCGCACCGAGATCGAGCAGGCGCTTCAGACGGTTGTTGCGGTTGATGACTCGGCGATACAGGTCGTTGAGGTCGCTGGTGGCGAACCGCCCTCCATCGAGCTGCACCATCGGACGCAGGTCGGGAGGAATCACCGGAACGGCGTCGAGGATCAGCGACTCCGGCTTGTTGACTCCCTTGGCGAATGGGGTCACAACCTTCAATCTCTTGGTGGCCCGCTGTCTGCGCTGCTGCGAGTTGGCATCGAGGTCCTCGTTGAGCTTTATGATCTCGGCGTCGAGATCGAGCCGGTGGAGCAGATCCTTGATGGCCTCGGCGCCCATGGCGCCCACGTAGTAGTCCTCGTACCGATCGCGCACCTCACGCCACAGCTGCTCGGACTCGACAAGGTCCTTGACCTTCATGCCGCGGAAGAATTCGAATGCCTCGCGTACCAGCTCTTCTTCGTATTCGCTGCGCTCGCGCCGATCCTTGACCTCGCGCTCGGCCTCACGCCGCGCCGCGCCGATCTCCTGACCCTTGGCTCCGGCGTCCTCCATCTGAGTGAGCTCCTGCTCCAGCCGCTCGAGACGAGCGGTCTCCCATTCGACGAATTCCCCGCGGACCAGCGTCACCTCGGTCTCCATCGCCTCTTCTAGTTCCGACAGGTCCTTGTCGCGCTTCTCGACGTCGACGTGAGTGATCAGGTATGCCGCAAAGTAGATGACCTTCTCGAGTTCCTTCGGGGACATGTCCAGCAGATACCCCAGTCGGCTGGGGACACCCTTGAAGTACCAGATGTGCGTCACCGGAGCGGCCAGCTCGATGTGGCCCATCCGCTCGCGCCGCACCTTGGAACGGGTCACCTCGACCCCGCAGCGTTCGCAGATGATTCCGCGGAACCGCACACGCTTGTACTTGCCGCAGTAGCACTCCCAATCGCGCGTCGGACCAAAGATCCGCTCGTCGAATAGGCCGTCCTTCTCAGGCTTCAGCGTTCGGTAATTGATCGTCTCCGGCTTCCGGACCTCACCATGGGACCACCCCCGGATCTGGTCGCTGGTCGCCAAGTCGATCTTTAGCTCATCAAAGAACTGGACCACCCGTGCTCCTCGTCTCGTTCTGACTTCGTGTTATTCAATTCGTGATCTCGGGACGCTCGGGGCGGGAGATGTCGATGCCGAGCGATTCCGCGGTGCGGAAGGCATCGTCGTCGAGCTCGCGCAGCTCGATCTCCTCACCGGCCGCCAGCATCTCGACGTTGAGGCACAGGCTCTGCATCTCCTTGATGAGCACCTTGAACGACTCGGGGATTCCCGGCTCCGGGATGTTCTCGCCCTTGACGATCGCCTCGTAAACCTTTACGCGACCCCGTACGTCATCGGACTTGATCGTGAGTAGTTCCTGGAGCGCATAGGCGGCTCCATAGGCTTCGAGTGCCCACACCTCCATCTCTCCGAACCGCTGTCCGCCGAACTGGGCCTTACCGCCCAACGGCTGCTGGGTGATCATCGAGTACGGACCGGTAGAACGAGCGTGGATCTTGTCGTCGACCAGGTGGAGCAGCTTCAGGATGTAGATGTAGCCGACAGTGATCGGTGAATCGAACGGCTCACCTTCTCGACCGTCGAACAGTTGCGCCTTGCCGGTGCCGCCCACCAACTGGAGTCCGTCCTCATTCGGCAGCGAGTTTTCCAGCACACTGACGATCTCCTGCTCATTGGCTCCGTCGAAGACCGGTGTCGCCACCTTGGTCCACGGACCGGAGCCCTTGGAAGCAGCACTATCGCCCTTGAACTCTCCCCAGCCCTTTGCCGCAGCCCATCCGAGGTGAGTCTCCAACACCTGACCGAGATTCATCCGGGAAGGAACTCCCAATGGGCTCAGAATGATGTCGACGGGAGTTCCGTCAGCCAGGAACGGCATGTCTTCCTCGGGAAGAATCTTGGCGATCACGCCCTTGTTGCCGTGTCGACCCGCCAGCTTGTCTCCTTCAGAGATCTTGCGCTGCTGAGCAACGTGGACTCGAACCAGTTCGTTCATACCCGGCGGCAGCTCGTCACCCTCGTCGCGGCGGAAGACCCGCACGTCGATGGCCTTGCCCTTCTCGCCGTGGGGCACCTTGAGCGACATGTCGCGAACCTCGCGGGCCTTCTCGCCGAAGATCGCACGAAGCAGGCGCTCTTCCGGAGTCAGCTCCGTCTCGCCCTTGGGGGTCACCTTGCCGGTGAGGTAGTCGCCGGGACCGACCTCGGCACCGATTCGGATGATCCCTTCCTCATCAAGGTCTCGCAGCACCTCTTCGGCCACATTCGGGATGTCGCGAGTGATCTCCTCGACTCCCAACTTGGTGTCTCTGGCCTCGATCTCGTGCTCATCGATGTGGATAGAGGTGAGTACATCGTCCTTGACCAGTCGTTCCGAGATGATGATCGCGTCCTCGTAGTTGTGGCCCTGCCACGACATGAAAGCGACCAGCAAGTTCTTGCCGAGGGCCAACTCGCCATCCTCAGTGGACGGACCGTCGGCGATCGGCTGCCCCACCTTGACCATGTCACCCTCGCTCACCAGAACCTTCTGGTTGATCGAGGTTCCCTGATTGGAACGGACAAACTTCTTCAGCTCGTGGACGACTCTGCGGTTCCCGCTCTTGATGACGACCTGGTTACCGGTGACCTCGACGACTTCTCCGTCGGCCTCAGCGAGGCGGACCTCCCCTGAATCGAGTGCCGCCCTCGCCTCGACACCGGTTCCAACCAGCGGAGCCTCGGACCGCAACAGGGGCACTGCCTGCCGCTGCATGTTCGAACCCATGAGAGCGCGATTGGCGTCATCGTGCTCCAAGAAGGGAATGAGGGCCGTAGCCACCGAGACGACTTGCTTCGGCGACACATCCATGTAGTCGACGTCCTTCGGGGACACGTAATCGACGTCTCCACCACGCCGACGTACCAGCACTCGGTTGGCCGCAAACGCACCGTCTTCCTTGAGCGGTGCGTTGGCCTGCGCGATGACGAACTGCTCCTCTTCGCGGGCCGTCAGATAATCGATCTTCTTGGTGACAACCCCGTCGATCGCCCGGCGGTAGGGGGTCTCGATGAAACCGAACCGGTTTACCTGGGCATACGTCGCCAGCGAGCCGATCAGACCAATGTTCGGGCCTTCTGGCGTCTCGATCGGACACATCCGTCCGTAGTGAGACGAGTGCACGTCGCGCACCTCGAACCCGGCGCGCTCGCGGGAGAGGCCACCGGGTCCCAGCGCCGACAGGCGGCGACGGTGGGTGAGGCCGGCAAGCGGATTGGGCTGATCCATGAACTGGCTCAGCTGGCTGGTGCCGAAGAACTCCTTGATGGAGGCAACCACCGGGCGGATGTTGATGAGAGTCTGCGGGGTGATCGACTCCGGATCCTGCGTCGTCATCCGCTCGCGCACGACTCGCTCGAGTCGAGTGAGCCCCACCCGGATCTGATTCTGGATCAGCTCACCGACCGTGCGGATCCGCCGGTTTCCGAAGTGGTCGATGTCGTCGGGGAGATACCCATCCTTCCCTTCGTGAAGGTTGACCAGGTAGCGCAGTGTGTCGAGGATGTCCTCCTGGGACAGCAACCCCAGCTCACGCTCGCGGTAGATCGACATGTCGTCGAAGTCGTCAAGCGCCAGCACTGCATGCTTCTCGCTGGGAGTCTCTGCGTGCTCCCACTTCCCCTTTTCATTGCGCACAACGTTGCCGGAACATTCGATGCAGCGCGGGAAGCGCTCATTCAGCTTGTAGCGGCCCACGCGGGTGAGGTCGTAACGCTTGGGGTTGTAGAACAGGGTGTTGATCAGTCCACGGGCCGATTCGATCGTGGTGAGCTCACCCGGGCGAAGTTTGCGATAGAGATCGAGGAGGGCCTCGTCCCGATCTTCGGTCGGGTCCTTCTCGAGAGTGTTGCGGATCAGCTGCGAGCCGTCGAACAGATCGAGGATCTCCTCGTCGGTCTGGGCGAAGTCGAGGGCACGCAGGAATGTGCTCACCATCTGCCGCCGCTTACGGTCTACACGAACTCCGACCGTTTCCTTCTTGTCGATATCGAACTCGAGCCAAGCTCCGCGACCCGGGATCATCTTTGAGCTGTGGAGCATCTTGTCCGATGTCTTGTCGCGGTCCTCGGCGAAGTAGACGCCGGGAGACCGGACCAACTGGCTGACGACGACGCGCTCGGTGCCGTTGACGATGAACGTCCCGTTGGGTGTCATCATCGGGAAGTCGCCGAGGAACACCTGCTGTTCCTTGATCTCACCCGTCTCGCGGTTCATGAAGCGAGCGGTCACAAAGAGCGGACGGGAGTAATTGGTGTCGCGCTCCTTCGCCTCTTCAATCGGCATCGTCGGATCTTCGAACCGATGATCGGTGAGTTCAAGAGCTAGAGAACCGGTGAAGTCCTCGATCGGTGAGATCTCCTCGAAGATCTCCTTGAGCCCGCGCTCGAGGAACCATTTAAAGGATTCGGACTGTACGGATAAAAGATTCGGGAGGGGTAGTACTTCAGGGATTTTCGCGAACGACAGGCGATCGGTACGCGCACGAGCCAAGGGCGCTTCCTCCTCGATTCAGGTTTCAGGGCGGGACGTTCTGGACCTACGTAACAGGATCTAGAGACGGCAAGAAACCAGGATAGCACGGCGGCTACCCTGGCTCGGCCAGGCCGGCAATCTCAAGAAGACCCCGTGTGGTGTCTCCATCTATGTAGTGGAAGGATACAGGAGCCCGACACCATGTCAATGTCTAAATCC
>JAZGCP010000113.1:0-2776 GCA_036477035.1 Acidimicrobiia bacterium
GCGGTTGGTTGTGGCGCGATGCTACGATCGAGCCGCCGGCATGGTCCGATTTCGCTCGGCAGGCGGCGTCCGCGCATCGCGTTTACGCGCCCGAACTCCAGCGACCCGTGGAGGTCACGGCCGAACAAGAGACCCAGCTGCTTGCGTGGCTGTCGCAGCGGGTGGGGGCTCGTATCAAGGCTCCCAAGCTTGCGGACGTCGGCTTTCGCCTGATCGGCGGTCGCTTGCTGCCGACGGCCGAAGGACCAGCCGCTCAACTTATGTACGAGAACGCGGCAGGCAAGCGCATCACCCTCTATCTCCGCACCGACCTTCGTAACACCCGCGACATCGAGTTCCAGATTGCCCGGGAGCGTGATGTCAACGTGTGGTATTGGCTCGAAGGCCCCCGCGGTTACGCGCTCTCCGGCGAACTCGACCAGCGCGAGCTGCTGAAAATCGCGGAGGTTCTCTATGACGAGCTCGGTTCCTGAGCGCGGGCGTCGGCACGCCGCGATCGCGTGCCGCTGCAGCTGATCGTTCTCACAGCGTCGCGCAGTCTGCGGCGCCGCTGCCACGTGAATCGGATCTTCGTTGTGATCGAGGAGGCAAGAATGAACACCCGTACATTTGCCATCGCCGCCGTGCTGGCCCTGTTGTCCACGCCGGCGTTCGCCTACCACTGCACCAAGGACATCGCTCAGATCGACAAGGCGCTGGCCGCCGGTCCCGACCTGAGCACCGAGCAGATCGCCGAGGTCGAGGCTTGGCGCGACGAGGGTGAGAGCTTGCACAGGAGCGGCAAACACCGCAAAGCGGTAAACACACTGGCCAAGGCTCTCGACATGCTCAAGCTCAAGAAGAAATCGTCCGGCTACACCTATTGAGCGGATGACCGGCGGGGCGGGGCTTATCGGTGCGAAGCATTGCTTCTCGGCACTCCGGGTTGGTGGCAGCCATAGAGACGTGGAAGGTTGAAGCCGGGGGCGTCGAGATGAAAGGTGCGGTACGCGAGATCGAGGTGCAACCCGGACTGCCAACGGAGTGGTGGTTCGTTCCGATTGCTACGGGCGCCATCACCGATCTCCACCGTCGTATCAAAGACAAAGAGGAAAAGGCGCACAGCGAACGAGGGATGACAGGGGTTTCACCGTCATGTGAGCGCGATGGGCTCCGAAAGCCGCAGTAAGGGCGTCTTCCTCCGTTTCCGACAACGCCTTGTCGCGCCCGGGTGAGCGGGAATTTCACTGGAGAGGAGACAAGACGATGAAAACCGCGAACGTACCTGCTCTGGCCCTTGCTCTAGTGGCGATCCTGGCGGGGTCTGGAGCCGCTGCCCAGGATACAGAACCCAAGGTTAAGGTGCTGCCAGCGGCCGAGGATGCCACGCAAAAGACGGTCCTCGTTGGCCGCAGTTTGGCGGGAGACATGGTCATCCAGTTCGAACTGGAGCCCGCCAAGAACATGTGGATGTCGATGGGTAATCCACCGATGTGGATGGAGCGGCCGGTAGGCTCCGGCGAACTGTTCCACGTGGAGGCCAAGCCCATCGATCCCGGATCTGGTACCCGTATATCGTACGCGGATATCACGTTCACGGCGGTGAACCGGACCAATGGGAAAACGATCACCGCAGCGTTGCATCCCATGTGGGGAGGTAGCGGTCTGCACTATGCCGCAAACAGCGGCCTGGCCGGCGACGGGAGGTATGAGGCAACGATCACCGTGGGCGTGCCGACGTTCGCCCGCGGTCCTAAGAATAAGGACCTGTGGATGGAGCCGGCGACGGCAAAGTTTCACTTCAAGCTGGCCGGCGGGAAGCTCACCGAGGTGACTGAACCAATGAAGTAGGGAGCACCACAGAAATAGAGGGTGACAGGTGATGGCCTGGCGGTCACCGCTAGCCAGGCCGCACCGTCCCGACCGGTTCCGTGTGCAGGCGGTGGCGTTGTCGTATGCGGGGCCCGCTGGCATGCGTGTCGCCCGTGCCGTGGTCGCTGCGGCAAACGCAACTCTGGTTGTCGCCGCCGGCCCGAAGCGACCGAAGGGTCTCGACGACAAGGCGATCATCGCCGAACGAAGCGTTTCGTGTCGCGACGTCACCGGTACGGCGCCAGCCCGACGGCGGCTGCGACGATCGCCCCTTTTGCCGATTGATGAGCATGGGAGGAATGAAGCCATGCGTCCCGAACGATTGAGAGAACCAAGGGCCTCGCGACGAGATGTGATAGCCTCGGGGGGCCGTTTGATTGCCCTGGTTTCGGGCCTTGCTTTGGCGGGCTGCGGGCTTGGCGGCCAAGCTTACCAACCGGTTTCGGCCGATGTCGCTGCGACGGTCGAAATGACGAACGGACTATCGTTCAGCCCGGTGAAGCTGACAGTCGAGGTCGGTGATGTCATCGAATGGCGCAACCGGTCTCTCTTTACGCACACGGTCACTGCCGACCCGAAGCTTGCCAAAGACGCGACGCACGTGGAGCTGCCGAAGGGCGCGCGCCCATTCGACTCAGGCGACGTCCCGCCCGGTGAGATATTCCGCCTCGCGTTGGAGGTTCCCGGAAGGTACCGGTACTTCTGCATTCCCCATGAGGGCAAGGGAATGCTCGGTGAGATCGATGTCAAGCCGACGACGTGAGCATGACCTCGTCTCGCCACCGTAGGGGTGGACTGGATGGAACCGGCCGTTCCGCGTCTTCAGTCGCTCGCAACGACAGTGCCTCCTTACCGCCTCGAGCAACAGGCGATTAAGGAGGTTGGCGCACGCCTATTCCGGGACGCGTTTGGTGAATGCGACTAC
>JAZGCP010000114.1:0-5903 GCA_036477035.1 Acidimicrobiia bacterium
ACCAAGAGTGTCTGCACTTCTGGCGCGCTCGGCCGCAGCTTCGAGAATTCGGTTGGTGAACTCCACATCGAATGGCATCGGCTCATGGGTGCGCGCGTCCCACATGGTGCGAGGGGTTGAGAAGAAATCTCCCCCGTACACATGAAGTGCCGCAGTCCACTCACGAGTCGGGTTGGTGACCGAATGCACCACGTCGGACCCGAGCGCCACCACCTCACCCGACGTGATCGTCTTCCCAGTGTTGGGTTCGATTCGCCCGTCCTCTCGGCGACGGTAGAACTGGTTGTCCTCGCGGCCGCCATACACGCCAATCACCGCCCACATGTTGTGGTCGTGAGCGAAGAGGTCCACCTCGGGAGGCCAGACGATGTGAAGCACCGTCAGGTCGTCGGATCGGTGCCAGGTCGTCAGCATCGGTCCGGTAGTCGTGTCTCCGACTTCCTTCTCGATGCTCGAGGCGCTCGACACCGACCGCGCAACGATCTCCTTGATCGCACTTTGGGGTCGATCGCCGGAGCGAACAACCTCCAAACAGTCTGCAACAAACTGGTCCTTGTCGAACATCCTGCATCCCCTCCACGACGACCCCGCATCCTATCTACCGACCGGGGTGACCTCTGGAGAGAGACGTTTGAGTGGCGCCATCGCTTCTCGGCCGGCTTGGAGTGCCGGCTCGCAGGTGGGTCCGACGACTCGCTTCAATCCCCCTTGCTCACCTCGAACCCGGTCTTCAGAAGAAGGCTGAGCATCGCAGGTGCCGGGTTGCGAAACTGCACCGGTTTGAACGCATCCTCCATGCCGGAGAAGAATCCCATGAGAGTCTCCACCATGTGCGTGTGAGTCATCGTATGAAGATCGGTCTGCGGCGCCCTGCCGAACGCCACCAACCGCACCCTGATGGTGCCGCCGCCGCGGGCGGGAGCCTCACAAATCTGACGTTCACCGAGATCATCGACCACCGCATCGATCCCACCGTCGAACAACCACTCGACCCGGCGCAGAACCGAGTGGAGGACCTCGTGACGTCTGATCCCCGGATTGAAATCGGCGGCGCCCTGTTTGACCTCTCCGATGATGACATCGATCTGGCCTTCCTCGAGCAACAGGGCCGGATCATCCAGAAGCAGCAGATGAGCATCCTCTCCGCCGTGAGGATCGCCGGCGTAGGTCGGTCCCGGGAAACGGATGGCCATGATGTCGATATCGGTGATCGTGTCGAATCCACCACCTTCGCGCCGGGCCTGCACTTCGAATTCACTCAACGTGAGGTATCCGGTCAGGCGGAGATAACTCTCCACCAGATTCACTGCAATATCCATGTACTCCCCGTCAACGCGTTCACACCCCAGCGTATTCGCCCCCGACCGCCACCCGGCCGATAACCTCACAGCGATGACAAGCTTCGATGCCTTCTCGTTCGGTGCACGCGGATCGTTCGCCGGAGTTCCCCGGCGGTCGATCGATGACCTCGGTGAAGCCGGCGTCGTGATCATCGGGGCTCCGTTCGATTGGGGAACCACCAGCAGACCCGGTGCCCGCTTCGGCCCGAAGGCGATTCGGGACGCCGATTACCTCGATCTCAACGGGGCGCGTCCTCACCTCGACACCGGCATCGACCCGCTTGCGACGCTCTCCGTCGTCGATGTAGGCGATATCCACGTCGTGCCGGGTTACCTGGAGGAGAGCATCGAGCGGATACGCACCGCAGTGACGTCGATCGTTCGAGCCGGCGCGGTCCCAATCGTCCTTGGCGGAGACCACACCATCACGTTCCCCGATGCCGGCGGCGTCGCCGACGTCATCGGACACGGCGACATCGCGCTGATCCACTTCGATGCACACGCCGACACCGCCGACACCCATTACGGCATGCTCCATGGACACGGCACTCCGATGCGGCGCCTCATCGAGTCGGGTGCAGTCCCCGGTCACCGCTTCGTCCAGATAGGACTGAGGGGTTACTGGCCTCCACCGGACGTGGTCGAATGGATGCGCGACAGGGACATGAAGTCGTACTTCATGAGCGAAATCACCGAACGCGGGTTGGGTGTCGTCGTCGACGACGCAGTGGAACACGCCGCCAGTGAGGCCAAGGGCGTGTTCGTGTCGGTCGATATCGACGTGGTCGATCCCGGTTCGGCTCCCGGCACCGGCACACCTGAGCCCGGCGGCATCACCCCCCGGGAACTGCTCGACACCGTAAGGCGGCTGGGACGAGAACTGAATGTCGTAGGTGCCGACGTGGTGGAGGTCTCCCCGGCCTACGACACGGCCGACGTCACGGCGCTGCTGGCCAACCGCGTCGTGCTCGAGTTGCTCAACGGCATGGCCCAACGATCGCTCGGCGTCTAGGGGCCTGCTGAATCAAGCCGTTGCCCGGGTCGGCTGGCAAGCCCTCCAACCGCACGTAAGAAATGGACAACCGAAATCCCGCGCTCTGGAAGGCAATTCGCCCATGTCCCCGGGTTCTCCGTCACGCTTCCCGGGTACATTCGTCATCATGTCGCCCCTCGAACCTTTCGGCCCCGCGGTCACCGCCTGGTTCGAGGGCGCGTTTGCGGCCCCGACCCCAGCCCAGACCCTCGGTTGGAAGGCGATCGCCGCCGGACACGACACGCTGATCCACGCTCCGACCGGCTCGGGCAAGACGCTGGCAGCTTTTCTCTGGGCGATCGATCGCCTGATGGCTGAACCGACACCGACAGCCCGAGAACGATGCAGGGTGCTGTATGTCTCGCCCATGAAGGCGCTGGCATACGACGTGGAGCGCAACCTGCGAGCACCGCTACGGGGCATCACACGCCAGGCCGAACTCAGAGGCGAGGTACTCCCGGATCTGTCGGTAGCCCTCCGCACCGGCGACACGCCTGCGGCGGAGCGGCGGGCGATGTTGCGCACGCCGCCCGACATCCTGATCACCACCCCGGAGAGCCTGTATCTGATGCTCACCTCGCAGGCTCGCCAGGTGCTGGCGTCGGTCCAAACGGTCATAGTGGATGAGGTCCATGCGGTGGCCGGCTCCAAGCGAGGCACCCACCTTGCACTCTCCCTTGAACGACTCGCAGAGCTGACGCCGATACCGCCCCAACGCATCGGCCTCAGCGCCACCCAGCGACCGCTCGAAGCTATCGCCGAATTCCTCGGTGGAGGTACGCCGGAGGACGACGGGTGGACCGCCCGGCACGTGGAAATCGTGGACGCCCCGCGCGACAAGGTGCTCGACATCGAGATCGTGGTTCCGCTCGAAGACATGACCCGACCCGATACCACCGATGCCGAGGGAAGACCGGTGAGGTCTGTTTGGCCTTCGATCTACCCCGAGATCATCCGGCTGGTACGAGAGCATCGCTCGACCATCGTGTTTGCCAATAGCCGGGGACTGGTCGAGCGGTTGGCAGCAGCTTTGAACGAGGAGGCCGGCGAGGAGATCGCCCGCGCCCATCACGGCTCGGTGTCGCGAGACCAGCGGGTCGAGATCGAGGGCGGCCTCAAGGACGGATCCCTCCGTTGCGTGGTTGCTACCTCGTCGCTCGAATTGGGTATCGACATGGATGCAGTCGATCTGGTGTTGCTGGTCGAATCGCCCACGACCGTAGCGCGGGGACTGCAGCGGGTCGGGCGGGCGGGCCACCAAGTCGGGACGCCTTCGCGAGCAAAGGTCTACCCGAAGCATCGAGGCGATCTCCTCGAAGCCGCGGTGATCGTCGACCGAATGCGCCAGGGCCTCATCGAAGAAACCCGGGTACCACGGAACCCGCTCGACGTCCTCGCCCAGCAGATCGTGGCCATGGTGTCAGTGGCGAATCGATCTGTGGAGGACGTGTTCCAGCTCGTGCGCCGGGCCGGGCCTTATCGGTCCCTGGCCAGGGAACCGTTCGAGGCGGTGCTCGACATGCTCAGCGGGCGCTATCCCTCCGACGACTTCGCCGAACTCCGCCCCCGATTGGTGTGGGATCGGGTCGCCGGAAGTCTCACGGCGCTCGGTAACGCCCACATGCTGGCGGTCACCAACCCGGGAACGATCCCCGACCGCGGCCTGTATACGGTCAACCTGCCCGGAGGCGGGCGGGTCGGCGAACTCGACGAGGAAATGGTCTACGAGAGTCGAGTAGGCGATGTCTTCGTCCTCGGCTCATCCACCTGGCAGATAACAGATATCACCCCCGACCGGGTGCTCGTCGTGCCGGCCCCCGGAAGACCCTCTGCTCGACTGCCCTTCTGGCGCGGCGACAGTCTGGGGCGTCCCGTCGAGACCGGACGAGCCCTCGGTGCCTTTACCCGAGAACTCGCAGCACTCGAACCCGAGCAGGCGCAAGCGACGCTCACCGATCGGTACCGGCTCGACACCTGGGCCGCAGCCAACCTGGTGCGGTATGTCGCCGAAGAACGCGACGCCACCGGAGCTCTTCCCACCGATCGCACGGTCGTCGTCGAACGGTTCCGCGACGAGATCGGTGATTGGCGACTCGTCCTGCTTTCTCCGTTCGGGGCCAGGGTCCATGCCCCGTGGTCGATGGCTGCAGCCGCCATCCTCAGACGAGCCCACGGAATCGAGGTCGACGCAGTGTGGTCGGACGACGGATTCATCCTCCGCTTTCCGGACGCCGACGAGGCCCCCGAACCAGCAGAGCTGATGGTCGACCCGGCAGAAGCCTCGGCACTGGTCACGGACGAGATCGGGTCGTCCGCCCTATTCGCCGCTCGATTCCGCGAAGCGGCTGCACGGTCTCTGCTCCTCCCACGGCGGAGACCAGGAACCAGAACGCCGTTGTGGCTCCAGCGACGTCGCTCGACCAGTCTGCTGGACGCGGCACGCCGCTATCAGACCTTCCCGGTCGTGCTCGAAGCGATGCGGGAAGTCCTGCAGGAGCACTTCGATATCGATGCTCTCACCGATCTCCTCGGTGACCTGGCAGCCCGCCGAATCCGTCTGGTCGGTGTCGATACGCAGGGTCCGAGTCCTTTCGCATCGTCTCTCATGTTCGACTTCATCGCCTCGTACATGTACGAGTACGACGCCCCCGCCGCCGAACGACGCGCCATGGCCCTCACCATCGACCGCGAACTACTCGGCCAACTGCTCGGCGAGCCGGCACTGCGGGACCTGCTCGACCCGGATGTAGTTGCAACCGTCGAACTCGAACTGCAACGCCTCGCCGACGGCACCGCGGCCAGGGGTTCCGACGGAACGGTCGATTTGCTGCGTTCACTGGGTCCCCTCACCACTGCAGCGGTCACCGCCCGCACGGAGGGAGACGACGCGACGCTGCTACTAGGTGACCTCGCCGACCAGAAGCGCATCGTCGAAGTCGTCATCAGGGGTGAGCCGCATTGGACGGTGATCGAGGATGTAGCGAGGCTGCGTGACGCGCTGGGAGTCCAACCACCGCGTGGCATCCCAGAGGCATTGCTCGCACCGGTCGAGGATCCTCTCGGCGACGTGGTCGGAAGATTCGCTCGCACCCACGGGCCGTTTACTACTCACGCGGCTTCATCAGACCTGGGTCTCCCTCCGGCGGCGGTCGACGCTGCGCTGCGAGATCTCGAGGCGAGAGGCCGAGTTGCCGGCGGAGCGTTCCGACCCGGAGGGGACGCTACCGAGTGGGTCGACACCGGCGTCCTGCGCCGGCTTCGCCGCCGGTCTCTGGCCGTGCTTCGAAGCCAGGTCGAAGCGGTCGATGCCGCCACGCTCGGTTCGTTCCTCCCTGTGTGGCACGGCGTCGGTGGCGGAGGTTCCGACCCGGGTCGTCTCCTCGAGACGATCAGCCGCCTGCAGGGTGCCGCACTGCCGGCGTCGACGCTCGAGCGTGACGTCCTGACGTCACGACTCGCTTACACCCCGGATCTACTCGACGCTCTGCTCGCCTCTGGTGACGTGGTGTGGATCGGGCGTGGATCGCTCG
>JAZGCP010000115.1:0-3993 GCA_036477035.1 Acidimicrobiia bacterium
GGGCCTGCACGATCGACCAATTCCTCACCTGGCGCCCCACGCCGGGATCACGCAATCACGAAACCGGAGTCAAAGGCTTGTTCCACATCGGCGCCTCGACCCACCCCGGCCCCGGCCTGGGCGGGAATTCCGGGTTCATGGTTGCTTCCAAGCTCACCTGAGGCCCCGAGCCCGACAAGGTCCGGGGTCAGCCGCCGATCTGTGCGATCGTCCGACTCACCACTTCGAGGTAGGCAGGGAAATCAAACTCGGGATACTGACCATCGTCGGGCAGGTGATCCGAATAGAGCGGGTACATCGCGTTCGGCGCAGCCGGGTTGAGCACCAGCGAGGTCGCTCCGGCGCTCGAGTAGGCCGCCAGCCGGGCAAGAGCGTTGTCCACCGTGCCTGAGATCGTGAGGGCGTCGACCATCTCCGGCGTCACGGCAGCCAACGCCCCAGCGATGTCCGCGGCCTTCACCCGTTCCCTGATCTCCTCTCCTTCCGCGCCAAACCCGGCCGCCTCGATGCTGGTCCCATAGGCCGGCGACGAGCCCAGTGCGGTGGCGAACATCACCACCTGGCCCCGCAGCTCCTCCACAGACGACTCGCTGCCCACGTTGGCAGGAAGCCCAAGACCGATGTCGAAACCATCGAGTGATCGACCGGCTCGAGCCGCGCCTATCTTCAGATTCGGGATGACCACGTCGCGGAGATATTCCACGGAGTAGAGATAGCCAAGGATTCCGTCGGCGATCTCACCAGCGAGCTGGATCATCCGGGGTCCCACCGCGGCCATGTGGATCTGGGCGCGCCGGGTCGGAGGAACCATCGTGATCTGGAAGTTCCGCACTGTGAAGACCTCCCCCTCATATGTCGTCGAGCTCCCGTCGAGGATCGACCGGAGAATCGTCACGTACTCTCGCATGGCCAGTAGGGGCCGCTCATATCTGCGTCCGTGCCAGTCGTCCACATACCCTCGAGCCTGAGTGCCGACTCCGGTCACGAGGCGCTCGCCGGACAACTGATTCAGGGTCGCTGCCTCCATGGCGAGCGTGACGGGCGAACGGGACCAGATGCCAATCACACCGGTCCCGATCTCGATCCGCTCGGTGGCGAGTGCCGCCGCCGTGCCCGATACGATGGCATCGTTGAATGTGATCTCGGGAATCCAGACACGGGCGAACCCGGCAGCCTCCGCCTGCTTGGCGAAATCGACTGTCAATTCAGCCGACATCCCTTCCAGTAACACTCCAAAGTTGGTCATGGTCTCACCTTTCCCCGGGTCTCCGCCCCATGAGACCCGATGTCGTCGGTTTCGGTGCCCGTAATCACACCGGCGGGTCCTCGGTCCCGGCGAATGCCACTATGGGCACCGAGGAAAGCTGCTCCCCGCCGTCCTTGGTCACCCGGAATGTCTCCTGCATGTACAGACAGTTCTCATCATCGAGAGTCACCACATGAGGATGAATCGAGATGATCATGTTCTCCTCGAGCACCGTATCCACGCCCTCCCCGATTCGGGGGTGGGCCACCATGGTCATGTCGATGGAATGGCCCGTGACATGCCCCGCCTTGACATCGAGGCCGGCAAAGGCGCCGAACACGGAGCTGTGGACGTCGTGGGCGGTGTTCCCATCGCGCAACGAGACCCGGGCTCGCTCGAAACATTCCTGATAGGCCTCCATGATTCGGCCGGAAAGGGGGCTCATCCCGGCCTGGCATATCGGTCGGGCGAACTCTGCCCAAAAGCCGCTCGGGCCTGCGATTTCGATCGAGTAGAGGAGAAGGTCGTCCGGTTCGACGGGTCGCACCGAATCGGGGTGCTTGAACTCCGGGCCGGCGCTGCCGTGAGGGCCGGAGAGCACCATGTTCTGGGTGGTCCGCGTCGTGCCGTTTCTCACAAAGAGCTCTTCGGCGGGAGCAAGTATCGCCGCTTCGGTCTTTCCCGGCTCGTATGCGGCCAGGGTGGTCCAGAAACCGAGTTCGTTGAGCTCGAAGCTCGACCGCACCAGTGGCAGCTCCTCCTCGCTCTTCACCGCCCGGACGAGATCGAACGCCTCGTCGTAGTCCACAATCTCGAATCCGCCGGCCGCCAATGCGACGTAGTCGCGCACCGGCATCGCGTAGTTGAGGCCGTACACCGCGACCCTGCTCCAGCCGCGACCGACCGCAAGGTCGCGCATCCACGCTCCCGGGGTGTCCGCAAACACCTGCTCCTCGATCCAACATTCGCCGTGGGCCCCGACCCACCTGGCCTCGGAGGGAAAGACCGCCACCGGATCACCACTGACCGGAATCAGGGCGTAGGCGTACCTGTGGACCATGCGAAAACCGGAGACCCAGCGGATGGCGCCTTCGAACCCGGTGTACTCGGTCCCGGCGACGATGAGGACGTCGACTTCGTCGCGTTGCAGCGCCTCCCGGATGGCCTGGTAACGGCGTTTGATCTCGACCTGGCTCACCATGCTCTCACCGCTCCTCGAGATCCCACGAGGCTTCGAGGCCACGCACCAGCGACCACGCCGATCGATTGAGGGGCGTCGGCACCCCAACCTCGTCGCCAAAGCGACAAATACCACCGTTCAGCTGGTCGATCTCGGTGGGTCGGTGGGCGAGGACATCCTGCAGCATGCTGGGCTTGTGATCGAGAGCCACCTCGATGCTCTCTTCGAGCAAGATCGCCGGGTCCTTCTCCATCTCGATACCCATGGCTTCAGCCACTGTCTTCCCTTCTTCGATGATCTCGTCCATGGCCCACCTGACGTCTTGGTGGAGCGCGGCACGGCCGTGAGGCAAACCCGTCAGCGAGCACAACGCGTTGCTGGCGGCGTTGAATATCAACTTGGTCCACTGGGCGCCCCTGGCGTCCTCGAGTGCCAACGTATGCATTCCGGCCCGGGTCAGGGTCTCCGCCAGTTCATTCACCTCTTTCATCGTCGCCGGCTTGGGCTCGAATGGCCCGAGCCAGGTGCTGCCCGCGGTGTCCCATTGGACGACACCCGGGCTCAGCAAGCGGCCCGCGGGGAACGTCGTTCCCCGTATCACCCTCGGCACGTATTCCGCGATCACTTCCTCGTTGCCAATGCCGTTCTGCACCGAGCAGACGGCGCCGTTGGCAAAGGCGTGAGCGGTGGCTTCGATGGCAGCCCTGGTATGCATGCCCTTGGTCGCGACGATTCCGAAATCAAGCGCCGGTAGATCTCGCGCCGATGTCGTCGCGGTGGGATGGGAAAGGACCTCTCCCACACCGGTCAGGCGGAGACCGTTCTCGTTGATCGCCGCGACCTGGGCCTCCGATACGTCATACACCCAAACCTCGACGTCTTCGAGGTTCGCCAGATGGGCGGCGAAGAGACTCCCTACGGCCCCACTTCCGATCACTCCCAGTTTCATAGGTCCGCCTCGTCAGTCGTCGTATGAGCGGTCACGCGCCTTGACCAGACGATAGAGAGCGCGGGTGAGAGGCACGTCCACGCCGACCCGATCGGCCTCCCGCACCAGAGATCCCAGGATGAAATCCACCTCGGTGCGCTGTCCTGCCCGGACATCGGCGAGCATGGACGGAACGTGGGCGTATTCGTCGGAATCCGTCTGACCGTGCGAGACGGCTTCGGTGTTCATCTCCCAAGGATCCTCGAACAGCTCGACCCCGACCGCTCTGGCGACGTCTTTGCCCTCATCCATGAGATCCGCCACCAGAAATCCGAGATCTCCGCTGCGCTCCCGTCTGGCGAACAACGCGACGTGGCCCAGGTCCGTAAGTGCGGCGACTCCGTTCACCGCGCTGTTGAAGACCAACTTGGACCACTGGGCCGGTCTCAAGTCTGGCAACACTTCGGCTTTCAACCCGGCACTCTGGAACAGCTCGCCAACCGCTTCGGCCGTCTCGAGATCCGTCCCCGTTCCATGAAAGGGACCCATCCAGGTGGGCGTATCCAGCTCGTACTCGACGTGGTCGTCGGCATGGCGGGTACCGGACATGAACGTCACTGCCGAGATGATGAGCCAGGC
>JAZGCP010000116.1:0-2092 GCA_036477035.1 Acidimicrobiia bacterium
GGTGGCCCCAAGGGCGGGCGGCTCGGTGTCGCCCTGGAGAAGGCGAGAACGGGGGCCGAGCAGGCCCTGGCCGCGCTGTGACCCGGTATCTCGGCGTCGACTACGGGACAAAGCGCGTAGGGCTGGCCATCAGCGACGGGCTCGGGGTCACGGCCCGCCCTCTCCAGGTGGTAGCGCGGTCCGCTGTGGTCGAGCGTGTTCGAGAGCTACACGAGGAATACACGGTCACGAAGATGGTTGTCGGCCTCCCCACCGGGCTCGCCGGGCAGGAGGGAGTTTCGGCTGTCGGCGCTCGAGCCCTGGGCGACGAGCTTTCGGCTGCAACGGGGATTCCTGTCGAGTATCTCGACGAGCGCTTCACCTCGAAGCTGGCGGAGGACGCACTGCTCCAATCAGGAATGAAGAGACGCCAACGACGTGTAACCGTGGACAAGGTCGCTGCTGCCATCATCCTTCAGGACTACCTGAACATTCGGGCCGCCAATGGGAACCACGAAGCCGACTGAAACGTCGAACACCTAGAACTTGACATGACTTTCGAACCTGTACCCGAACAGCCCTTCTGGGCAAGGATCCTCAAGATCGGTCTGGCCGCCGGCATGGTGGCCCTGACGGCCGTCCTGGTGATCGGTGGCGCCTCATACCTGGGCCGGCAGGTCGGTGCAGCCATTGGTCCGGAAGAGGCGACGGGGGCCCCCATCGATGTGGAGCCGGGGCAACCGGTCGAGGTCGTGATTGCCAGCGGCTCGTCCGGCCAGGACATCGGTGCGATGCTCGCGGTGCAGGGAGTTGTGCATTCGGCCCTCGAGTTTGAGGTGGCCGTTCGCAACGTCGATGCGGCATCGCGACTGCAGGCCGGCACCTACGCCCTCACCACCCTCATGGATCCCGCCGAAGTGGTGGCCGTTCTCGTCGCCGGTCCCGCGCCGGCCGTGTACCGGGTCACGGTTATCGAGGGCCTCCGGGTCGAGGAGATGCTCGTTGCTCTTGCCGAGATCACACCGCACGAGTACTCGGATTTCGAGAATGCTCTCATCGGGGGTGATGTGGTGAGCTCACTTCGCGAGATGCCGGAGCAACCGACGTTGTCCGACTGGGAAGGTTTGCTGTTTCCCGACACCTACGAGTTCACCAGGTCTGCTCGCCCCGAGTCGATTCTGCAAAGAATGGCATCCACGATGGAGCAGCGTGTCAACAGCATCGACTGGTCGGACTGGAGGGCTCTCGGATACACCGAGTATGAAGGGATCGTCCTCGCGTCGATGATCGAGACCGAGGTGCTGTTGGATGATGAGCGCGCCGTTGTTTCGAGCGTGATTCACAATCGCCTCGCCGAGGGGATGAAACTCGACATCGACGCCACCGTTCTGTATGCCCTGGGTACTCGAGACGTAACCCGCTTCGACCGGACTTTCGATTCGCCCTACAACACGTATGTGGTTGCCGGGCTGCCACCGACTCCGATCGCTTTGCCTGGCAAGGCTTCTCTCGCCGCGGCTGCCTCGCCCGAGGCAACCGAATACTTCTTCTACGTGTTGGCCGACCTCGATGGCAATCATGCTTTTGCCAAAACCCTCGACGAGCACCTCAACAATGTGAACCAGGCCAGAAAAGACGGCGTTCTGCCCTGAGAACCCTGGCACACTGGGTTGCGATGAGTCAGGTCTATCGACTCGCTCTGCTGGGTGATCCCGTAGCGCAGTCGCGGTCTCCTGCGATTCATGCGGCGGCGCTGAGCCTCTCGGGTCTGACTGGCGAGTACAAGACGATCACGGCGAACCAACAGGTCCTCGAGAGGACCCTCGCCGATCTGCGGTCCGGCGCCATGGACGGGATAAACGTCACGATGCCACTGAAACGCATTGCCTTCGAGCTTGCCGATGACACGACATCGGAAGGCCGACTCGCAGGCTCCGTCAACACGTTGAGGAGGGGCGAGGGCGGTCTCGTTTTGGGCCACTCGACCGATGCTGTCGCATTCCGCGAGATATTCGAGGATGACGAGTTCAAGGACCTCAACAGTGTTCTGGTCTTGGGTGCCGGAGGATCGGCTGCGGCGGCATTGGCCGCTTCGGGGGGGAGGATTGTCTAC
>JAZGCP010000117.1:0-2214 GCA_036477035.1 Acidimicrobiia bacterium
TCGGCCCCGGATACGATCGGTTCGAAGGCGCCGGCGTCTACTACGGAGCAGCACCCAGCGAGGCCGCAACCTACGCAGGAGGCCACGTTGTCGTCATCGGCGGCGCCAACTCTGCCGGACAGGCGGCGATGATGCTTTCACGTCAAGCGGGCCGGGTCACAATCGTGGTGCGAGCCGACTCACTCGAGTTGCGTATGTCTCAGTATCTGATCGACCAGATCGCCTCGACCCCGAACATCGAGACCCTGGTCACCTCGAAGGTAACCGAAGTCGCCGGTGAGGATCGTCTGGAGTCGGTGAGCATCGAGAACCTCACGACAACCGAGATACAAGACCACGCGGCAGACGCCGTGTTCATCTTCGTTGGAGCGGTCCCCCACTCCGAATTCGTAGTCGACCTCGTGGCCCGGACCGAGCGCGGCTTCATTCTGACCGGCCCCGACATCAAGATCGGAGGAGACCTTCCCGACACCTGGACGGTGGATCGCCAGCCCTTCCTCCTGGAAACCAGTGTGCCCGGAATATTCGCGGCAGGCGATGTCCGCCACGGGGTAGTGCGGCGGGTGGCGTCGGCAGTGGGACAAGGTTCGATCGCCATTTCGATGATCCACAAGTACCTCGAGACGGTCTAATGGATCTGCAGGACGTTCTCAGGTCGGTTCCCCTGTTCTCAGATCTCTCGGCGGAGGATCTCGGGCGGCTCGCTTCGGAGGCGACAGCGGCAACACTCGAGCCGGGTGAGGCCTTGTTTGCAGAGGGCGACCAGGGCGACGTCGCCTACGTGATCTCCACCGGAGACGTCGAGGTGCTCAAGACCAGCGGGCCCCGTCAGGTGCTGCTGGCGCTGCGAGGCGAAGGCGATGTCATCGGGGAGATGGCTCTGCTGGATGCCGCACCGCGGATGGCAACCGTACGAGCCAAGACGACCGTCGAGCTGGTGGCAATTTCCAAGGGCAGCCTCGATCGTCTGCTGGAGTCGTCGGCCGGCGCCTCGCGGGCCTTGTTTCGAGTGTTGTTGGCGAGGTGGCGAGAGACCGAAGCTCATCTACGCCAGACCGAACGAATGGCTCAGCTGGGCACCTTTACGGCCGGTCTGGCTCATGAGCTGAACAATCCCGCCGCGGCGATCGTCGCCGGCGCCAGCTACCTGTCCGATGCGGTCGATCGACACGCAGCCGCAGTGGGCAACGTGCGAGCGCTGGGATTCGACCCGGAGACTCATGACTTACTCCGCCAACTGCTCGAAATAGCTCGCCAGCCCCTCCCGGAGCGCGGGGCGCTGGAACGCACCGACCTGGAAGACGAGGTCGAACGACGGCTGACCGGCTTGGGCGTAGGCGATGCCGCCCGATTGGCGCCGCGCGTCGTTGCCGCCGGCTTGACCACCGCAGAGTTGGAAGCGATCTTCTCGGAGTTCGGTGATCAGGGGGCAGCAGTAGTCGAAGCATGCGTGGCCGCCGCCGAAGTGGCCGCCGTCGTCCGTGAGATAGCCGAGAGCAGCAACAGAATGTCGGCGATCGTGGGTGCCCTCAAGTCCTACTCGCACCTCGACCAGGCGCCATTGGCGCGGATCGACATCCACACAGGTCTTGACGACACTCTCTTGGTGCTCGGTCACAAACTTGCCGGAATCGATGTGCAACGGGACTATGCCGAGGATGCATTGGAGGTGCTCGGAGACCCTGGCGAACTGAACCAGGTGTGGACCAACCTCATCGACAATGCCGCCGACGCCGTCGCCGATACTTCCGAGCCCCGAATCACGATCCGTACCGCGCTGACCGAGGGGTCGGTGGTGGTCGAGATCACCGACAACGGTCCCGGAATCCCCGATGATGTTCGTCCCCGCATCTTCGACGCCTTCTTTACGACCAAGCCGCCGGGTTCCGGTACCGGTCTCGGTCTCGAGATCAGCTACGGAATCGTGGTGCACCGCCACCAAGGCGACATCGGAGTCGAATCGGAGCCGGGCGTCACCACCTTCCGGGTGACCATCCCCCTCGCCTCCGAGTAGTCTCTCCGCCTTGACCTCACCCCGATCCGACCTGTGCGACGATCTGCAGGACGTGGCCGTCGGCCCCGTCCCTGAAGGTGGATGTCCGGCGTGCATCGAAATGGGCGACACCTGGGTGCATCTGCGGTTCTGCGTCACCTGCGGTGCGGTGGGTTGCTGCGACGACTCCAAGAACCGCCACGCCCGCAAGCACGCCGCGG
>JAZGCP010000118.1:0-2059 GCA_036477035.1 Acidimicrobiia bacterium
CCGTCGACGGCGAACAGGAAAACGTCGCCGATGAGCACCCCGGTACGCACACCCGGAATGCCAAGGCGGGTAACGATGCCGCGGTCGACGAGGTCGACCGAATCGTCGAAAACCACAGCGAAAACCTCCGGGCCTTCTCCCGGCCAGCTGAAAACCGCCGGTGCCACGGTACGACTCGTCGTGGTCGAGGACCCCGTCGAGGTAGACGGCGTCGAAGAGGTCGGCGACGCTGTCACCATGGTCGGGGTCGTAGTTGGCGTCGTGCTCGGATCGGGCGACGTGGCAGCTCCCCTACACGCCACCACCACCAGGGCGGTGACAACGCTCACCGCTATCTGCTTCACCCCTAAACGACGTTCCGGCATGTCACACGGTTCCCAAATCCGCCGCCCCCACCTGACGACTCTATCCAAGCGCCCCGCCGCCGGAAGAGGCCGAGCCACGCACAGCAGTCCACCGATCATCGATTCTGCTCGGTATCGCCCCGCCTGCCCAAGTGCGGCAGCTCATCGAAGCGAGAACGATGTCCTGAGGGAAAAGCGAAACGATGTGGCTGCGGTGCTAACCGCGGTTGCGTCCAGGACGGAACTACTCCACAGCGGCCATCATCGTCGACGAGTTCGCCCATGAGATGGTCGCCGGCGCCTTTGAGCAGGCGTACCACAAGGCTGCCAATACGTAACCGGCATCTGACGCCATAACACCCAAGTCGGCATTGGTCCGCGATCGGCAGGAATGCGCTCGGGTCGGGCCTGTTGTCGGGCACGCTGGAGCGTGAGGGTTTAGGCGGTCGGGTCGGTGACCTGGCCAGCGAACAGCACCAGGCCGGTTGATCGATGCCGGATTAAGTAGAGGAAGGGTCGGTCGGCCTTGACGGTGAGCTCGGGTTGGGGTGGGCCCGATGTCCGGAAGGAGAGGGATGTGGCGGCGGCAGCAACGGTGCCCCATTCGTCGACGGTGATGTCGGCGCCATGCACCGCCCCGTCGAGGAAGGCGCCGGGGGTGATACTCGGATAGCTACCCGGCGCGGCGCCGATCTCAGCCAGCCATGCGAGCAGGTCGAGCTGGGTAGTCGAGGCCCATTTGGGGATCAACAGTTCGTAGGGTCCGGTGGTGAAAGTGGCGTCGATCTCGTCGAGCAGCGCTTGGTCGAGCCGATCCCGGACCTCGGCGAACCGGCCCTCGTCGGGAATGATCACCAGCATCGAGAAGTCGCCACCCACATAAGGGATCTCCGCACCGACATATCCGTCACCCGCACCCCGGCGGTCGCCGAGTTCGAGTTCTCGCAGGTACTCGACCTGGGTCGTGGAGCCGTCGAGACGGTTGAACGCGTCGGTGACATTGGCGTACTTGCCGAACACGGTCTGCCATTGGGCCTTGAAGTAGATGGCGTCGGTGAGGACCAGGACCGTCTGATCGTCGATGAACCCGTCCGGTAACAGCTCGGGGATCAGCCCTTCGGTGTGTTCGCTAACCCATACGTTGATGACCTCTCGGCTGGCCTCAGGATCACTTTCGAAGTCCAGGGTTTCGGTCGTGGCGCCATGTTCGGCGGCGAGGAGGTCGATCCACCCCTGGTCGGGTGTGATGTCGAGACGGGGCCAGATCCGGTCGGCGATCGTCACCGTGATCTCGTCCTCAGCGTCTGCGGCGGAAGCGATCATCTGGTCGGTGGCGTTCCACGCCTGATGAGCTCCCAAGCCGGCGGGGAGACCGAACGCGTCGTCGATGGCTGCTCCGGTTGTCTCATCGGCGGCGGCTCGAGCCAACATCAAGGCGTGTCCAATACTCGCCGGACTGAACACCAGATTCCCGTCGACGGGTTGGGTCCGCCACAGTTCAAAGCCGGCGCTATTCAACCCGGCCACCAGCTCGGCCACCGGAGCATCGACAACCGGATCGGTCCGAACGACACCAGCGGTGGGCACTAGGACGACCGGCTCAGCCACCGGAAGATTCTCCCCTGCTCCTGTGGAGGAGGAGACGTCGGACGACACACCCGGGTCTCCCTGGAACGTTGTCTCCGTGCTACCAACCCCGTCCCCGCACCCAGCGA
>JAZGCP010000119.1:0-8041 GCA_036477035.1 Acidimicrobiia bacterium
CCCGATCAGCACGTCTGCCGATTCGGTGCCGAGAATGGTTGCCCGGGTGCCGTCGCACGAGACCGATGGCCACGGGTCGGGCGCCAGTCGGACGTTGGCGGCACCGAGACGCAGGGATCGGTCCATCGTTCGCTCTATCGAACGGGTGAGTACTCGTTCCGACTCGATACCGAACCTGAGGGCGTCCTGGGCTGCGAACACTTGGAGGTCTTCGAGGCGTACCCACGTCGGCACGACGTCGATGCTGGTTACAGCCGGACCATCCGGGCCGTCTGCGACGTGAATGAAAAGCAATTGCCCCTCATTGGTGGCGTAATACTGCGGTCCCCATGACGGATGCTGGTTCGAGAGATGATTTCCCATGCTGAAGACCACGTATTTGCCTTCAACCATCCCTATCGGTTCGACCACGTGGGCGTGGTGGCCCAAGATGAGATCGACCGCCGGATCTTCGAGTACCTCCTGTGCGACCGATTGCTGGTAGCCGATCGGGTTGGATAGGTACTCCACTCCCCAATGCAACGAGACCACCACGAATTCGGCTCCCCGGCGCCGAGCCCATTCGGCGTCGGCAAGGATCAACTCGACGTCTATCTGGTTGGCGGCCCACGGCTGGGTCTCCGGAGTGGACAGGCCGTTGAAATGCTGTGTGAAGGAGAGGTGGGCGATGGTGATGCCGTTGACCTCGTAGAGGCTGGGGAGTCGCTCGTCGGGCGATCGTGCAGTCCCCGAATGGCCCAGGCCGCGGGCGTCCAACTCGTCGAGGGTTGCGGTCACGCCGTCGAAGCCGTCATCCAGGGCATGGTTACTGGCCACCGAGCACGCATCCCACCCGGCGGCCTGTAGAGCGTCGGCGATCTGATTGGGGGCGATGTAGCGGGGATAGAACGAGAGATTGCCATTGGTGCTGCTCAGCACGCTCTCGAGGTGACAGATCGAGAAGTCGGCCGACGCTACCCACGGTTCGATCGACTGCAGCATCGGCCAGAAGTCCCACTCACCGGGCTCGGCCGAGTTGCGCGCCGCAAGATCGGCGAGTCTCGAATGAATGAGGACGTCACCGGCGGCGGCGAGAGTAAAGGCTCGGGGGGCGGGCGCTGCGCTCGCTGATGTGGCCAGTCCCGGGCCTACCAGAGTTGTGCCCGCGACCAGCAGGGCGAGCAGGCGGCGCCAACTAGGCCTACGGCGCCGGGACAGGCTCCTGCTCCCGCTGCGGTGGGTCGGGTTGGGGCTCCTCGGGATTCAGTTCCGGCTCCTCGAGCGGCTCCGACTCCCAGATTCTCTCTGGTTCGCCGATGTCCATGTGATCTCCTCGCTGGTCACCGTAGCCGGGGTCGCCACATCCGAAATACGACATTCGAAGCAATCGGCGACCGTGTCGCCGAGATCAGATGTTCGACGCGATCCGACCGTCTTCGATCGGCGGTGAGATGGAAATCGCGTGCGCACGACCAGCAAATGCCCCAGGTCTCGACGCCGGCGAGCTCGCTGTGCGACAGAATGATCGAGTCGACATCGTTGGCCGTCGAGCAGTCGGGGCAGGCGTAGGTGCGAAACGCGAACATCGGCTCAGGCTATGGCGGCGGAGGCCGGTGGGTCAGTTTGGGTCATCATCAGCGGCTTCGATCAGGAAACGCTCTATCTCGGCTGCGATTTCTTCTCCGGACGCAACCTCGCCCTGGGCGTCGTACAGGGCTTCCAGCCGAGCAACGACATCGGTGATGCCTTCCTGCTCGTCGACGGCCTCGTCGAGGCTCTTGCGTTGGTCTTGAGAGTCATCGACCAGGGAACCGAGAGGAATCTTTACACCGAGGTGGCGAGACAGTCGCTCGACCAGGGTCACGACCGCCGGGTGGTACACGCCGCCCACGTAGTGCGGGACCCGGGCCCACAACCCGACGGTGGGGATGCCCCGATCGGCCAGCTCGTGGGCAACCGCGCTGACGACCGAAGCCGGCACCCGCAGTTCTCCCGGGGGATGGTTGGCGTCGTCGCCCAGCAGATCGGGGCGGGATGAAGTGGTCACCACGATGGTGGGCCGTGTGTGCGGAGCGGCCCACGGAATACCTCCCAGGGAGACGTGCTGAATCACGCCGAGTTCGCCTGCGAGATCGGCAACTTCTGCCGCGAATGCCCGCCATTTCCAATTCGGCTCCGGACCGGTGAGGACCAGCAGGTCCCGTCCGTCGAGATTGCGATGACGGACCACGACCTCAGGCCAGCCGATCTCCGTCGAGATTCCGTCCACGAATTCCAACGATGGGCGATTGACTCGGTAGTCGAAGAGGTCGTCGGGCTCGAAGCGGACGATGACGTCACCCTCGCCGGCGATGTGTTGGGCGGTTGCCGTGCCGGCTGCACCCGCGCTCACCCATCCGTCGAATGCCGCGATGAGTGCCGGCGCGGTCAGCTGAGCGTGGTCGAACAGTTCGTACATGTGTCGTCAGCGTAGGTGCCATGCCCGGTGAGCGCTCGGACGGGTGCGACTCACGGAGGACCAGCCGATAGAGACAGCCTGGATCTAGCCGAAGTCCTCACAACCGTCATCTCCGGCACCGATGTACCAGGCCTGACGGTCGGCTGGTGTGTCGTCGAGCTCGAATCCGGCCAACATTCGCTCGTTGAAGTCGGTGAGCCCGCGCAGTTCGTCGAAGAAATCCGCGTCCCCGTACTCGTCTTCGAATTCCTCCAGACTCGAGCCGAGCGTAAATCCCTCGGCGGTAGCCAGGCCACGGGCAAGCGGGTCCAGCACACCGAGATCGAATGAGCGATAAGCGTATTGGGCAAAGAACGGGGTGCCGCCCAGATCTGCGAAGTCGACCTGGAGGACGGCCGGGTGGTTCTCGCCGCTGTCGGCGGCCTGGATTATCCATGTCAAATGGCGGTTGGTCCCGGTGCATCCGGGTAGGCCGGTCTGCCACCCGGTGTCCACGAACGCGGGTCCGAGCACGAGCGCGATGACGGCGATCGTGTTCTCCACGTCATCGCCGATGTCGGCGATGGAGAGGCCGGCCGGAGCGAGTTTCATCGGTCCGAAGTCCGAGGCGAGCACGTTGGGGGAGCGGGTGGTGACCGTGATCCGAAACGACGTTTCGGCCGCCGCCGAGACCTGAATCCGGTACTGCTGGGCGGCAGTGATCTCGGCTTCGAACGGTCCCGCAGCATTGTTGCTTTCGAGCACGGTCCCATCGACTCCGACGACGCCGATATCGACCAGGCCTTCGGTGGCCTGGAGGCCGAGCACCTGCCCGTCGCGCCCATCGATGACGAACACTTCCTCATCTCCGGGCGCGGTGTTCCCGGCAATGTCGGTAGCGGTGGCGCCCTCCGGGAAGGTGATGGTCCGGTCGTCGCGGCAGTCGCGAGCAAGAGAGGCAAAGGTTTCCGCGTCGGGATCCCCGGTGGGGATTCGACGCAGTTCGGCCTGGTAGTAGGCGACCGCATCGGCAGTGATCGGGCCGAATGATCCGTCGACGGTGACTTGGCCTCCTTCGGACGAAGGTTGCCCATGACCGGTGCATACCAGGTAGAACTGAAGTGCCTCGACAAACGGCCCCTTGTCGCCCTCATGGATCACGGCGGGCCCGTTGACGCTGAGGATGATCCGGCCACCGGGTTGAGTCGTGGTCGTCACCGGAGCCATCGTCGTCGTGGTGGTCGGGGCGGCGCCCGCCGTGCATGCCGAAATGAGCAGGACGAAGCCTGCAACGAGACTCACGATCCGCTTGTGCAGCACGAGGCAACTCTACGGCGCCTCGCGCTCCACAGTCACTAACCACATCGAAAACATGTCGGGCGATGTCGAGCGGTCGTGGTCAGGCGTATCCTCGACCGATCACAGGAAGGGAACCCGGTGCGAGAAGCAGTCATCGTCTCAACGGCACGTACGCCGATCGGAAAGGCATATCGGGGGGCATTCAACGACTTGGAAGGGCCGTCGCTGGCGTCTCACGCGGTCGAAGCTGCCTTGGAGCGCGCCTCGATCGACCCCGGTGAGGTGGACGACGTGATCATGGGCAACGCCCTGACTCAGGGAACCACCGGGCACAACATCGCGCGCCAGATCGCGTTGCGCTCGGGTATGCCCGACACCGTTTCGGGGATGACGATGGATCGGCAGTGCTCGTCGGGGATGATGGCCATAGCCACGGCAGCAAAGCAGGTGCAGGTCGATCGAATGCCGGTCGTGGTTGCCGGGGGCGTCGAGTCGATCAGCCTCGTGCAGAATCAGCACATGAACCTGTTCAGGTCGATGGATCCCGCGCTGCTCGAAATGCAGCCTGCCATGTACATGCCGATGCTGCAGACCGCCGAAGTGGTAGCCGAACGGTACGGGGTCTCGCGCCAATCGCAGGACGAGTACGCGTTGTCCAGCCAGCAGCGGATGGCGGCTGCGCAGGAGTCGGGCCTTTTCGCCGACGAGATCATTGAGATGTCGGCTACCAAGGTGGTCAAGGACCGTGAAACGGGCGAGGAGTCGCGCCAAGAGGTGACCCTTACTCTCGACGAGGGCAACCGTCCCGATTCCACCGCTGAAGGTCTTGCCGGACTTGCCCCGGTGTTCGACGGCGGAACGGTGACGGCCGGCAATGCAAGCCAACTATCCGACGGGGCCTCTGCTTGTGTGGTGATGGAGGCCGAAGACGCCGCCAAGCGCGGTCTCAACCCGCTCGGCTACTACCGCGGAATGGCGGTGGCCGGATGTCCGCCGGATGAGATGGGCATCGGACCGGTATTCGCCGTTCCGAAGCTGCTGGAAAGGTTCAACTTGTCCATGGACGACATCGATCTGTGGGAGTTGAACGAGGCGTTTGCGGTACAGGTGGTGTACTGCCGCGACTCGCTGGGCATACCCGATGAGATTCTCAACGTCAACGGTGGGTCGATCTCCATCGGTCACCCGTACGGAATGACGGGGAGTCGAATGGTCGGCCATGCATTGCTCGAAGGAAGACGCCGCGGCGCCAAATACGTGGTTTCGACCATGTGCATCGGTGGAGGAATGGGCGCCGCGGGCCTTTTCGAGGTCGCATAGCGGGTACTGGCCCGCGAAGCCGACAGGCCCTGCACAGCTGTCGGTAGCGAGTTTCGGAGCACGTAGCGAGCGCCGCCGTCGGCCAAAGTCCCGGTACCCCACCAAGCGCACACCATGCGGATCGGCGCGAAATCCACCGTCTGCCGCCTGTGGACAACTAACTTTCAGTCTGGAACTAAATCACATCGATGTGATTCAGAGGTGGTCAAGATGTATGAGCTATCGGATTGGGGTAGCCCAGTGGCGCCTCCCGAGTTCACCAATCGGGAGAAGCTGGTTACTCAGCTGCCGCATAGCCTGGTTCGGGTCCTGCGAAGTAGGGCCCGGGTTCAGGGGATATCGCTCAACGTGTTCATCGATCAGCTACTGCACGAGGCGCTTTCTCTGCCGAGCCGCCATGAGAGCGAGCGGGCAGCCGTCGGCTCAGCGTTCGACTGAGACGAAGGCGCGGACACTCTTAGGCCACTTCGTCGAGGCCGGTCCGCATCAGCGACGCCAGCTCGTCGAGCTCCGATTCGGTGATGACGAGCGGCGGCGATATCTGGAGAGAGTCGCCTGCGATGACCCGGCTGATCAGCCCGTTGTCTCTGATGGCGGTGTAGGCACGGGCGGGGAGCGTCGGATCGGCGGCGACTCGTTCGGGATCGAGTACCAGTGCTCCCAGGAGTCCGACGCCGCCGCGGTGACCGCTCACCAGTGGATGGTCTGCGAGATCGTCCATCAGTTCGACGAGGGTTGGCTCCAGCGCCAAGACCCGGGCGGCCAGGCTCTCGCGCTCCATGATGTCGAGGTTGGCGATGGCGGCCGCGGCGACGGTCGGGTGCCCCGAATAGGTGTACCCGTGTCTCAACATGGGTGCGTCGGACCCAAAGAACGGCGCGGCGACTCGCGGTGAGGCGATGACCCCTCCGAGGGGGAGGTAGCCACTGGTGACTCCCTTGGCGAACGTGATCAGATCGGGGTCGAGCGAGAAGCGATTGGAAGCAAACCAGTCGCCCACCCGGCAGAACCCGGTGATGACCTCGTCGGCGATGAAGAGAGCCCCCGCGTCTTCGATGATCGACCGGGCCTCCTTGAGGTAGCCATCCGGGGCGGGCCGCACGCCGCCGGCACCGATCACCGGCTCGCAGTAGAAACCGGCAACTCTCTCCGCTCCGACCTCAGAAATAGCCTTCCGGAGCGCATCGGTCGAGTCCCATGCGACTCTTGTCACGTTTGGCATGAGCGGTCCGTACCCGAGGTCATTTCCCTCGATGCCGCCGAGGCTCGTCCCCCAGGCGTGCATGCCGTGGTATGCCAACTCCCTGGTGATGAGGACCGTGCGTTCCGGTTGACCGGCCAAATCGAAGTAGCGGCGTGCGATCTTGGCTGCGGTCTCGATTGAGTCGGAACCACCGCTGGTGAGGAAGACCTTGCTGGCTGGTTGCGGTGAATAGCCGGCGATCCGCCTTGCCAATTCCTCGGCCGGCTGGTTCGAGAAGTCACCGAACGTGTGGTAGCTACTCAATCGGGCCGCCTGGGTGGAGATCGCCTCGAGGATCTCGGTCCGGCCGTGCCCGACGTTGCAGTACCAGAGGGCAGCGGTCCCGTCGAGATACCGCTTTCCGGCCGAATCCCACACGTAGACGCCATCCCCGTGCTCGATCGTCAATTCGTTTCCGGCGACCGAGCCCATTGCCGCAAAGGGATGCCAAAAGGAGGTCATGCTTGGAGGATACGGTCGCAGGAGTGGATGGGGGCCGTTCGCTCTCGGCCACTCCCGGCGGCGACCGGCGGGTCCGATTCCTTCTATGGCAAGCAGATCACTCGGTGACCGGTCAGCAAGGCCTCGACCGAATAGGCTCCGCCGGCGCCGAGGTAGTTCCGAATCCGGACCGGAGCCCGATGTCGGTCAGGCCCAAGGGTCGGCGGGCATCTGCGCATCCCGACCGCCGACTGTTGACGCTTCGTGTGGGGCGGGGTCGGGGGGCATTTGCGCGTCCGGATCGATGGCTGTTGGCGCTTCGTGCGGGGCGGGGTCGGGAGGCATTTGCGCATCCGGTCCGATAGCCCGTTCGAGAGTCACCTCGAATATGGTTTCTTCGTCGCTTCTGCGATAGGCGATCCTGCCGGACATCCCCTCAGCAAGCACTTTCGAAATCGCTAGGCCCAACCCGACGCTGCCCACCAGGAGGGGTTGGTCGCCGCGATGAACGAACCGCTCGAACATGCGTTGTTCGACGTCCGGCGACACGCCGGGACCGTTGTCGATCACCTCTACGACGTACGTCGAGTCGGCGAATTGTCCCTTGACGGCGACACGACCCTGGCCGTACTTGGCACCATTGGAAACAAGGTTTCGCAGCAGCTGTCGCAACCGTCCCGGGTCTGCGAGCACGAACCCGGGTTCGAGGTCGAAGTCGATCTGGGTGTCGAATCTTACGAATTCTTTCTCGAGATCGGAGGTGAGTTTCTCGATGTCGGTCGGGCGGAGGTCAAAGCGGAGCCTTCCGGCATCTGCCTGCGCCGAGATCAGGAGGTCTTCGACCATTCGAGTCAGATCTGTCGACTGGTCGATAATGATGCCGGTGAGTTCCTGGCTCAGCTCGGGATCGGAGGTGCCCACTTCCTCGATGGCAAGTGCAGAGGTGTAGATGCCGGTGAGCGGGGTGCGGAGTTCATGCGAGATGTTGGCGATCAACTGGTCCTTGGATCTGTTGAGCGCCCGCTCCTGCTCGAGTTCGATCGCAAGTAGCTCACGCTTCCGCCGGCGCCGAGCCACCAAGAAGGCGACCGCCACCGCTATGGAGGGTACGAAGAAAGCGACCATGAAGCGGCTGGCGGTTGCGACCGTCCCCGACTCGGCGGCGGCGGCTGCGATCGCGCTCGCCAATTCACCGCGCAGACTTGCGATGTAGTCGACCAGCTCACTGAAAGCTACCGCCGATGAGCCGGTGGCTATCTCGCCGGCCCGTTCCACATCTCCTGCAACGAGAGCGTCGAGAACCGAAGCGGCTTCGAATAGAG
>JAZGCP010000012.1:0-9082 GCA_036477035.1 Acidimicrobiia bacterium
GATGTGGGTCAGATATCCGATATCCGCGAGAACACACGTCGCTGCATCGAGAGATCGTCGCCAGCGGTGGAGCGGTCGTGACCGAGTATCCACCGGGAGCGGCTCCGCTGGCGTGGCGGTTTCCTCCCCGAAACCGAATCATCTCCGGGTTGGCAGCGGCGGTCGTCGTCATCGAGTCGGCCGCCACCGGAGGTTCGCTCAGTACCGCGGCTCGGGCCGTCGTCCAGGGGCGGACCGTCTTTGCCCTGCCGGGGGATGTGGATCGGGTTGCTTCGGTCGGCTGCAACCTGCTGATTCGTGATGGGGCCGTCCCGGTTCTGGGTCCGGAGGATCTCGTCGTGGGTCTGAGCCTCATCGCCGGCGCCCCTTCTGGTCGTTGACCCGGTCTCTCGAGACGGCCACGATGGGATGGTGGGTGAGAAACTAGAGACTCCAGTTTGGGCTGCGACGGCTGTGTCGTCGTACCTCGATCGGTTGTCTGACGAGCGTTCCCTCTCCGGGCACACCATTGATGCCTATCGGCTAGATCTCGCCCAGTTCTTCGAGTTTGCGGACCGATACGGGGCCGCCGCCCTCGACGACATCGATCGCATGGTGATCAGGCGGTTTCACGCCAATCTGTTGACCAGGGGCTACGCCTCGGTATCCGTGGCTCGGAAGGCTTCGGCCGTGCGGTCGTTCTTTGCAGATGCGCACAAGCGCGGGTTGGTGGGTGCCGACCCCGCCGCATCAGCACCGACTCGCAAGAAGCCGCAGCGTCTGCCGCGGGCCCTCCCGGCGGAGGCGTTGGGCGGCATGCTCGATGCGCTCGATGGCGAAGATCCGGTGTCGGTGCGCGACCGGGCGCTGCTCGAGGTCTTGTACGGCACCGGCATGCGGGTGTCGGAGTTGGCAGCGCTGCGGGTATCCGACGTCGACGGGGTGGATCTGGTCCGGGTGAGAGGCAAAGGAGGTCGGGAGAGGGTGGTACCGCTGGCCGGACCGGCCCGAGCCGGGGTGGATCGATACCTCGCCGGGGCTCGGCTTCGGCTCGCCGGACCCGCCGCCGGTGACGCACTGTGGATCGGGGTCAGAGGAGCGCCGCTCGACACCAGGGGAGTGCGTCGTGTGGCCAAATCCCGTCTCGGAACCTTCCCTCATGCCCTCCGGCATTCGTTTGCCACTCATCTTCTAGAAGGAGGGGCCGACCTCAGAACAGTGCAGGAACTGCTGGGGCACGTTGAACTGGCGACGACCCAGATTTACACTGCCGTATCCCGCCGCCACCTCAAGGCGACTTATGACCGATCCCATCCGCGCGCCTGAGCCCAGCGACTCCGACATACTGGAGTTCTGGCAGGCCTTTAAGAAGAGCAGCGACGAGCGAGCCCGTGAAGGTCTCATCCTTCACTATTCGCCGCTCGTCAAGTTTGTCGCGGGCCGGGTCGGCGTGGGGTTGCCGCGCAATGTCGAACAATCGGACCTCATCTCATACGGAATGTTCGGTCTGATCGATGCGATCGACAAGTTCGAGCTCGAACGCAACATCAAGTTCGAAACGTATGCCGTCAACCGGATAAGAGGAGCGATCCTCGACGAGTTACGGGCGCTCGATTGGGTTCCTCGCTCGGTGCGGGCACGGGCGCGCGAGATCCAGCGGTCGCTGGACGAACTAGAGCACAAGCTGAAGCGCAGCGCGACTGAGGATGAACTTGCCGAGCACATGGACATCCCGGTGGCGACACTCCAGGATCAACTCGGCGAGGTCGCCGGACTCGGGTTCGTGGCGCTCGACGAACTACTCGATCCGGGGGAGCGGGGGTCGGCCAGTATCGGTGACCTGCTCTCCGATGCCCGCATTGGCGCTCCCGGGGAGTCGTTCGAGAAGCAGGAGACTCGCTACTTCCTCTCCGACGCCATCAGTCGCCTCCCCGAGCGCGAGCGTCTGGTTGTGACCCTTTATTACTACGAGGGTCTGACCTTGGCTGAGATCGGATCGGTTCTGGGTGTCACCGAATCGCGCATCTGCCAGATTCACACCAAGTCGGTGATGAGTCTTCGCAACAGGATGATCGAGCCCGGGCAGTCATAGGCTCGGCCGGGCCGTGGGAGTTTCCCTGGAGACCCAAGCCAGTAACCAGTAGCCAGTAACCGGTAACCAGTAACCGTGGGCACTCTTCTTGCTGGGTACTGGATACTGGATACCCGAACCCTCCGGCCACTGACTTGAGCCGCGGGATTGCCAACGGACTCCCAGGGCTACACTCCCGCTCGATTACACACGTCTGTCGCAGACTCCCGCGGTCGGAACGCGCCCAGCGCGGGTTCCGGGGAAGGTCCGAGGGCAGGCGGAAGAAGCAACCGCGAAACAAGGAGGCAAAGGTGGCCAACGTCACCATGAGACAGTTGCTGGAGGCTGGCGTCCATTTCGGACATCAGACCCGGCGCTGGGATCCCAAGATGCGTCCGTACATCTTTTCGGAGCGCAACGGTATCCACATCATCGATCTGCGACAGACGCTCGAAGCGGCGGAACGCGCCCACGACCTCGCCCGCGACACGGTGGCCAAGGGAGGCACGGTTCTCTTCATCGGCACCAAGAAGCAGGCGCAGGGAGTCATCAAGGACGCTGCGGATAAGGCGGGGATGCCGTACGTGAATCACCGCTGGCTCGGCGGCATGCTCACGAACTTCACGACGATCCACAAGCGGATCCTGTATATGCGGGAATTGGAGCGCATGGATGCCTCGGGAGAGATGGAGTCGCTTCCCAAGAAGGAGAGGCTCCGCCTGCGGCGCGAACTCGGGAAACTGCAGACGGTCCTCGGTGGGGTCGGCGACATGCATCGTCGACCCGAAGTCGTCTTCATTGTCGACGTCAAGACGGAGGCGATCGCCGTCAAAGAGGCGGCGCGTATCGAAGCGAAGGTTGTGGCACTCGTGGATACGAACTGCAATCCCGACCTGATCGATTACGTCATTCCCGGCAACGACGATGCAATCCGGTCTGCACATCTCATGGCCGACCTCATCGCAGAAGGATGCATCGCCGGCGCGGAGATCGCCGCGGCGAAGGCGAAGGATGAGGTCGAAGAGGATGCCGCTGATGAGTGATATCACCGCCAAGGACGTCGGCGCTCTTCGCAAGGCGACGGGCGCCGGGATGATGGATGCCAAACGGGCGCTCACCGAGGCCGAAGGCGATGCGGAGCGTGCCGCCGAGATCTTGCGTGAGCAGGGCCTGGCCGACGCCCGCAAACGCTCGGATCGGGCAACCGACGAGGGCACGATCGGTCACTACCTGCACGTTCAGGCGGACAGGCCGGTCATCGGTGTACTCGTCGAACTGGCGTCGGAGACCGATTTTGTTGCCAAGAGCGAAGTGTTCCAGGATGCAGCCCGCGACATAGCGATGCACATTGCCGCCTTTCGGCCCCAGTGGGTGACCCGGGAGGAGGTGCCCGCCGATGCGCTGGAAAAGGAAAAAGAACTCATCGCGGCGCAGGCCCGCAACGATGGCAAGCCCGATGACATCGTCGAGAAGATCGTCGAGGGGCGGATCCACTCCTTCTATGAGGATCTGGTGCTGTACGACCAAACCTTTGTGAAGTCCGAGAAATTCGAGGGCACCGTCGGCCAGATGGTTGAGCAGCTGGTCAGTCAGATGGGTGAGAACATCGGAGTTCGCCGCTTCGTGCGGCTCGGAATCGGGGAGAATGAAGCAGAGTGAGTCTTCGGGTCGCACTCAAGTTGTCGGGTGAGGCCTTTGCCGACCCGGAGCTCGGGTACGGCATCGATCCCAAGACCATCAAATCCGTGGCGTCGGAGATCGCCGAGGTTCAAGCCGAGGGGCATGCCATCGCGATGGTGGTCGGTGGGGGCAACATCTTCCGAGGCCTGTCGGCGGCCGCGGCCGGCATGGACCGCGCCAACGCTGATTACATGGGCATGCTGGCCACGGTCATCAACGCTCTTGCGCTGCGGGATGCGCTCGAAGCCGAAGGATGCGCAACCCGTGTGCAGTCGGCCATCAAAATAGAGCAGGTCGCCGAGCCGTACATCAGGCTGCGAGCGATGCGTCATCTGGAGAAGGGCCGGGCGGTGATTTTCGCCGCCGGCACCGGAAACCCGTATTTCACGACGGATACCACCGTCGCTCTTCGGGCCGCCGAGATCGGGGCGGATCTGGTGCTCAAGGCGACGCGGGTCGACGGGGTGTTCTCGGCGGATCCCGAGGAGGATCCGAGTGCCGAGATCTTCGAAGAACTCACCTATATGGAGGTCCTCCAAAAAGGTCTTCGGGTGATGGACGCCACTGCCATTACGATGTGCATGGAAAACGACCTGCCGATCCGGGTCTTCAACATCACAGTTCCGGGCAACATTGCTCGCGCTGTCCGCGGGGAGTCGATCGGGACGCTGGTCCGCTGAGAGGAGACCGCCGTGATCGAGGAGCTCTTGGGCGAGGCCTCGACAAAGATGGATCAGGCAGTGGGCCACGTCCAGGGCGAGTTCGCCACGGTTCGGACCGGTAGGGCCAATGCGGCGATTCTGCATCGGGTCACCGTCGACTACTACGGGACCCAGACTCCGCTCCAACAGTTGGCGTCCGTCTCGGTTCCCGAGCCGCAGCTCCTGCTGGTGCAGCCATACGACAAGTCCGTCATCGGCGAAATCGAGAAGGCCGTGCAATCATCAGGTCTCGGTCTCAATCCTTCGAGTGACGGCAATGTGATCCGGCTCGCCTTTCCTCCGTTGAACGAGGAGCGTCGACTCGAGCTCATCAAGGTCGTTCGACACATGGCTGAGGAGGGTCGGGTGGCGGTACGCAATGCCCGACGCCACACGAAGGACGACATCGAGGCGCTCGACGACGAAGTGTCCGAAGACGACATTCGTAGAGGTGAGCACGAGCTCCAGGAGATCACCGACAAGCACACCCGTCGGATCGACGAGGTCCTCGAGCACAAAGAGGCCGAACTGCTCGAGGTGTGAGCCCGGGCCGTTCGAGGAGGCGCTGTGACCGGAAGCGATGACGGGGGTTTCAAACCGCATCCGGGTGACCCGTGGCATCCCGACTGGTCTGAGGACGCTGAATCCGGCGATGAGGTCGAAACTCAGCCCGATGCCCTCGTCTCGGAGTCGGAGCAGCCGAAGAAGAAGAAGGGCAGACGCCGCGGACGCCGGGGGCGTCGTTCAGACAAGGTTGCCGCTGAATCCGAGGTCGATCCTGCGAGCTTTGAGCCGGTGGCTGTTGGGGAAGGTGGGCCGTCGGACGACGGAGCCGCTGAATCCGAGGTCGATCCTGCGAGCTTTGAGCCGGTGGCTGATGGGGAAGGTGGGCCGTCGGACGACGGAGCCGCTGAATCCGAGGTCGATCCTGCGAGCTTTGAACCGGTGACTGATGGGGAGGGTGAGCCGTCGGACGTGGAGCTTCCCGGCGTTGGTGAGGGGACGATCGATGTAGCACCGGAGAGCGAGGAGGAAAAGCCGCCTCGCTCTTTCGTCGAGGATGAGAATGCACCCGCCCCGGCATGGACCAGCGACCGGGATCCCGACCCCGATAAATTGCTACCGGTCGAGCAACCTTCCTGGGTGGGCCAAACGACTGAGGCGACAGCTGGTATTGAGGCTGTGGGTTTCGAGCCGACCGTCCTACCGGAGGACGAAGCCACCCCGGACGACGCTTCCGGGTTATCGGCGGATGAGCAAGAGCCGGGGCTGATCGGCGAATACGGCGTCGCCGGGCCGGAAGCATTCGATGCTCTCGAGGAGGACGATGCGTCCACCGGCGAACTCGATGACTGGGGTGCGTTCGTGGAGGGGTCGCCGTCTCCGGCCGGCGCCACCGGGTCCGGAGATGTCGGGGGTGCAATCCCTCCATCCGATCAGGCGGCGGGTGACGGTGAGATGGAGGACTGGACCGCGCCTGCGCCAAAGAAGCGGCGTGGCCTCTTCCGGAGGGGTAAGCGCGATCGGGTCGATGAGGTCATCGAGGATGGCTTTGTCGGATCGGCGGCCGGGGAGGATGCGGCAGCTGAGGAACCGGCCGTCCCGTCTCAGTTCGGAGCTCCCGAAGAGCTGCCGGCGGGCGCTGACGCCTTTGACGAGTGGGTCGAGTCGGAGCCGGACCAGCGGCGGATCGGGAAAGATGACCTCGACCGAGTTGAGGATCTCGTCGCCGGGTCAGTCGAGGACGTGGCCCCGGCTGTCGGATGGGAGGACGGATCAGCTGGTGCGGTTGGGTCCCAGCCGGCGGATCTCAACAAGCAGCCCGACCTATTCGGAGACACACCAGAGGTCGGGTCGACCCCGGAATTGGCGACCGAGCAATCGGAATCGATAGCGGAGCGCGACGCCGGACCGGTCGAACCTGTCGAGCAAGACGATGCCGGACTCGACGACGGTCAAGATTGGGAGGGCGACCCGGGCCGGGTACCTGCGGCGTGGTTTGCGGAGATCGATGAGGACCAGGTGGTGCCGCCAACTTCTGGCGAATCGTCCGAGACCGAATTGTCCGACGCTGTCGACGGTCCCCGGCAGGACGGGCAGGGGCAGGTCGAGCCGACCGACCTGTTCGACATCGAGGAACCGATCGGCGACGGGCCACAGCCGGCTGCTGTCGAGCAACAGCCCCAGGAAACTGTTCCGGTGCCGGACGGCTACGAGCCGTGGCACCAGGCGGTGACCGATGCGGTCGAGGTGGGGGCTGCAGCCGACCAGCATGCCGACGACGGCACATACGAGTATGACCAACCGGCCCTCCAGGCATCCGAGGGCCTTCCTGCCGAGGGCCTACCCGCAGGATTCGAGCCCTTCCCGGGGGAAACCGGCATGGAGCAGTTCGAACTTCCTGAAGAGACGCTGCGCGACGAGTTGTCGTCGGGCGGGTTCGAACCAGGCTGGGTGACAGATCATGTGGATCCCGGCCAGATGCCGACCGAGGAGATGGACTCCGCCTTCGGGGCTGGTGAGGAATTCGACGAACAGATCTACGCCGCCGGCGGAACCATTGAACACCGCGATCTGGCGGCCGCGATCGCCGATGCCGAAGATGAGGACACCCAGTGGCAGGCGATCAGCGCCGCGATGCCCGGTGTGGAGACGGGCGTCGTCGGATTCGAAGACGTGGCCCATCTCGGTACCGGCGCTGATTACGTCGCAACCCCTCGATCCGACCTGGGGCTCAGGGTGGTCACCGGCGTCGTGCTGGTGGCCCTGTTGTTCGGATCCTTGTTCGTCTCCGATGTGGCATTTGCCATCTTTGTGAGTCTGGTGGTGATGTTGGGTCTTTTAGAGTTCTATGGGTCACTCCGGCGGAGTGGATATCTGCCGCTGGGCATCTTCGGAATCATCGGGGGCGTCGGAACTCTGTCCGCCGTCTGGTTCCATGGTCCGTTGGCGATCCCGGTTGGGGTATTGCTGACCTCGATGGTGACGTTCTTCTTCTACGCGTTCTCACAAACCCGCAGGGATGCTCTGTCGAACGCCGGGCTCACGGTCCTCGGGGTCGGATGGATCGTCGGCCCCATCGCCTTTGTTATTCCGATAGTCAGGGCGCAAGAGCATGTGACGCTGGTATTCGCCATTGTTGCCGTCACTGCCGCTACCGACGTCGGTGCGTTTTCGTTCGGTCGAGCCTGGGGGAAGAGTCCACTCGCCCCGGTCCTGTCTCCGAACAAGACCGCGGAAGGCTTGGCGGGAGGCGTCATGCTGGCGCTGGCCGTGGCAGGTGCCATCGGATTCTTCGAGCTCGGACCTTTCGATCTCAGGTCGGGCCTCGCCCTCGGTACCATCGTCGCGTTCCTGGCGCCGATCGGGGATCTTGCTGAATCGATGGTCAAGAGAAGCCTCGCAATCAAAGACATGGGCTCCATCCTTCCCGGGCATGGAGGAGTGCTCGATCGGATCGACGCCTTTCTATTCGTCATACCTGTGGCCTGGGTGTTTTACGAGTCGATCGGGTTCCTCGGGTGACCCGACTCGTCGTCCTGGGTGCGACGGGGTCTATCGGCCGGCAGACTCTCGAAGTGGCCGACAGGCTGGGTCTGGAGGTGGCGGCGATTGCCGCCAGGAGCGTCTCAGACCGTCTCCTAGAGCTCGCCGCGGCTTATCCCGAGGCCCTGGTTGGGGTGGTCGGCGCCACGCCGACCGAGCGGAAGAGCTTGGCGGAGGCTCTCGCCGGGCGGGTGCTGTTTGGCCCGGAGGCACTGGTAGACCTGGCGAGGATTCCGGGCGCGACGATCGTCAACGGGATCGTTGGAGTAGCCGGGCTCCCGTCATCGGTCGCCGCCTTGGAGGCCGGGAACCGGCTCGCACTTGCCAACAAGGAGAGTCTTGTCGCCGGCGGAGACGTTGTACTGACGGCGGGCAACCGTGGCGGAGGCACCCTCGTGCCGGTCGATAGCGAGCACTCGGCGATCCACCAGTGTCTCGTCGGCGAGCCGACCGACTCGGTCCGAAGGCTGATCTTGTCTGCGTCTGGTGGGCCATTCCGCGGACGGACGTCGGCCGAATTGGAGGACGTCACGGTCGACGAAGCCTTGGCCCATCCCACCTGGAATATGGGACCGAGAATCACGATCGATTCGGCAACGCTGATGAATAAGGCATTCGAAGTCATCGAAGCCCATTATCTGTTCGGAATCGACTACGACCGGATCGACGTCGTCGTCCACCCTCAGAGCATCGTGCACTCGCTCGTCGAATTCGTCGACGGGTCGCTCAAAGCCCATCTCGGAGAGCCGGACATGCGGGTGCCGATTCAATACGCGATCACCGGTCCCGCCCGTGCCCCCGGCACTCTCGAACCGTTCGATCTGGCCGGCAGGACATTCTCGTTCGACGAGCCCGATCGCGAGGTCTTCCGCTGTCTCGATCTCGGATACGCCGCCGGCCGGGAGGGTGGCTCGGCACCGGCGGTGCTCAACGCCGCCGACGAGGTCGCGGTCCAGGCATTCCTCGAGCGGCGCATCGGCTTCGGATCGATTGCTGTGATCGTCGAGCGGACGCTCGACGATGTAGAGCATCGCATGCTCACGTCGGTCGAAGAGGTTCTCGATGTCGATCGGGAAGCTCGAGCAGTAGCCCACGGGCATATCGG
>JAZGCP010000120.1:0-4586 GCA_036477035.1 Acidimicrobiia bacterium
CGCGGGCCGCTCGGGGATTGCGCTCCCGCCGGAAGTGACTGACGGCTTGGTCGAACGCATCGGCGCTGAACTCCACATGGCCTGACGAGGTCACGACGAACGGATAGAAATCGTATTCCTCGAGCCGACGCTCCATCGACTCGGTGTTTGGTCGGCGCGTCCGACGTTTTCCAAGAAAGAACCCGACGCCAATCGCGGCCAGCAAGGCAAAGATGCCGATTAGTGGATGCACTGGTGAGGCCCTCCTCAGTTCAAGCTAGAGCAATGATACGCGGTTGTATTCACAGGAGCCCTAACCCTGTGCTCGATTCAAGATGGTCACCTGGCCCCTACGGCGTGCACCGGGTTGCTAGCTGCGTACCGCGGTTGATTTGCGATAACGAGGTTCAGGCGCGCGCACATCTTCGAGGACGACGAAAGCGTCCGGGTTGATCCGCCGAATGACCTCCAGAGCCGCTTTGGACATACGGCGAGGGATCACTGTGAATGTCAGACGCACATCACCGTCACGGCCCTCACCGTTGAGAACGGTCACCTTGAAGCCTTCCTCCCGCAGAGCCGCGGCAACCTGCGGGCTGTCGACAGGGGCCACGACCCGCAGGATGGTCGTGCCCACGGCCAGCCAACGCTCCACCGCGACCCCCAACACCGTGCCACCAGCGAATCCAGCGGCGAAAGCCCCGATGCGTACCGGGTCGTCCAGATTGTTGATCACCTGGCCGGCAGCGATCACCCAGGTGAGCGCTTGGAAGAATCCCACCAGCCCGGCTTGCCACTGAATCCCGCGGGTGAGCAGCACGATGCGCACCGTCCCCAGCGACACGTCAACGAGGCGCAGCGAGAAGATCAGGAGTGCGGCGAGGAAGAGATCCACAGCCGTCACATCTTAAGACCCACGGCGCACCAGTCGAGCCGTGCCACTTGGGTCAGTGGCGACAGCACCTCTCCATCCCCCAGCGTGCTGTCACCAAACGTTTCAAGCGTCGTGTCAGGCCAGCCTGAAAACGTACTAGTCGCTGTACTTGTTGGTAATCGGTAGCCGCCGGTCCCGACCGAGGCTCTTGGTCGTGATCCGGACTCCCGGTGCCGCCTGGCGTCGCTTGTACTCGTTGCGATCGACCATGGCTGCGATCCGGCGGACGGTGCTCTCTTCGAAGCCATCTTCGACAATGTCCTTTACCGATGCATCGTCCTCGACGTACCGCTCCAAGATGGGGTCGAGTACTTCATATGGGGGCAACGAATCGGAGTCCTTCTGATCCGGCTTGAGCTCTGCGGAAGGTGGCTTGTCGATCGTGTCCTGGGGGATAACTATGCCGTTGCGATTTCTCCACTCCGCCAGTTGGTAGACGAGCGTTTTCGATACGTCCTTTAGAACCGCATAACCCCCCACCATGTCTCCGTACAGGGTGGCGTAGCCGACACTCATCTCGGACTTGTTGCCGGTGGCCACGACCATCCCTCCGAACTTGTTGGACAACGCCATCAGGATTGCTCCGCGCGCCCTGGCCTGGAGGTTCTGCTCGGCAACATCGACTTCGGTCAACTCGAAGGCACCCCCCAAGGCCTCCAGGAACCCGGTGAACGGAGGTTCCACCGAAATCTCTTCGAAGCCGATGCCGAGGTTGGCTGCAAGCACCCGCGAGTCCTCCACCGACCCGGCGCTGCTGTAGCGGCTCGGCATCGTCACCCCCCGCACCGCGCCGGCGCCGAGCGCATCGGTGGCGATGGCGGCGGTGAGGGCCGAGTCGATACCCCCTGACAGGCCGATGACGACTCCGCTAAACCCGTTCTTGCGCACGTAATCACCCAACCCGAGGCACAGGGCCCGATAGATCTCCTCGGTCTCTTCGTACGGATCATGGGTTGGCAGAGGGGGCTCCGGTTCGCCCTCCAAGAGATCGCCGGTGGTCACCCGCTGTGCCGTTGGGGCCTCACCATTCGATTCGGGGAGTGGAACATCGACCCAAAAGAGTTCCTCTTCGAATTGGGCGGCCGAATACAACAACTCTCCGGCCGAATCGAAAACCATGCTCTGGCCATCGAATACGAGTTCGTCTTGTCCTCCAACGAGGTTGAGGTAGACGAGGGGCACTCCGGCACTTCGGGCCCGCTCCGCCAGCATCTGCTGCCGTTCACTCCCCTTGCCGTGGTGATATGGCGATCCGTTGATGTTGAGCAGGATCTCTGCACCGGCAGCGAGCTGGTCGGCAGGTGGACCATCAGGCACCCAGATGTCCTCACAGACCGAGACCCCTGCTGCCACTCCGTTGATTTCCCACAGAGCGGCTGGACTCTCGCCGACGGCGAAGTACCGATCTTCATCGAAGACCCCGTAGTTCGGGAGAAGACCCTTGTGGTAAACGCCCCTCAATCCCCCTCCCGCAACCAGGGCCGCGGCGTTGTGCACTCGGAGATGCCCGGCGTCGTCGCGCTGCCCGACGCCCCTGTCGACGAACCCGACTACCGCGGCCGTCTCGGCCGACCTGGCGGCCAACCGGTGCAAGGCGGAAATGTTGTCGCGAATGAAGGCCGACTTGAGCACCAGATCCTCAGGCGGGTATCCCGTTACCGCCAGCTCCGGGAACAGGATCACATCGGCCTGACACTCTTCCGCCCACTGCATCGCCTCGATGATCCGAGCGGTATTGCCGTCGATGTCGCCGACCACGAAGTTGAGTTGGGCGCCCGCGACCCGGAGGAAGTCCATTGGGAAAGAGATTAGGAGTTAGAAGTCAAAATTTAGAAGTCAGGCAGAGTCTCCAACACCTAATAACCAATACCAAGAACCTAATACCTAATGCCTAACCGCTCCCGCCAGATCGGTCACCAACTCCGCGACCGCCTCACACGCGGCGCTGGTCGTCGGCGCCTCGAGCACTCGGCGCACCAGAGCGGTGCCCACGATCACTCCATCCGCCAGTCCCGCGGCCTCGCGGGCCGATTCCGAGTCCGAGATACCAACGCCCAGGACCAGGGGAACTTCCGAGCGGGACCGCACCCGGTGCGACAACTCGGCGGCGCGGCTCGTCGAGCCGTCTCGCTCTCCAGTAACGCCCATTTCGGCGATCCCGTATACGAAGGGATTCGCCCTGTCGACAACGATGTCGAGGCGAGCATCGGTGGTCGTCGGAGCGGCGAATTGCACCAGGCCGACACCGACATCTTCGAGCGAGGCGACGAACGGGACCGATTCGTCTACCGGGAGATCGGCGATGATCACCGCCCCGGCTCCGGCATCGCCAACTCTGGCGGCAAACTCGGTGATTCCCATCGCCAGCACGGGATTGACATAGGTCATTACGGCGCACGGCAGGCCGGTAGCCGATGCGACGCCGGCCGTGATCTCGAGACCCTTCGCCAGGGTCATACCTGCCGCCAGGGCCTTCATCCCGGCTTCCTGAATCACCGGGCCATCCATCAACGGGTCGGCGTACGGGATCCCGACTTCGAATCCATCCGCGCCGGCTTCGGCCATCGCCCCAAAGAGATCGAGCGTCGCTCCGGCGTCCGGGATACCGCACATCATGTACGGAAACAACAGGGCCCGGTCTGTCGCCGCCGCAAAGGCCTCACCGAAACTCACCGGCCGGTCGCCTCGGCCATCTGATCAACGTCCTTGTCCCCCCGTCCGCTGAGGCACAGGACCACCGTCTTTCCCGCCAAAGCTGCCCGCTCCCGCCACACCCAGGCGAGGGCGTGGCTGGGTTCGAGAGCCGGGATGATCCCCTCGGTCCGCGACATGAGATCCATCGCCGCTACCGCTTCGTCGTCGGTCACAGAGTCATAGCGTGCCAGGCCCTCGTCCTTGAACTGGGCGTGCTCGGGTCCGACGCCGGGGTAATCGAGGCCGGCACTGATCGAATGGGCTTCCAACACCTGCCCCTCGGCGTCCTGCAGCATGTAGGTGAACGCTCCATGGAGCACGCCTGGTGATCCGGCCACGAGCGACGCCCCGTGCTTTCCCGAATCCAGTCCGTATCCTCCCGCCTCGATTCCGACCAGATCGACACTCCCCCCGGCAAAGGGATAGAACATCCCCATCGAGTTGGATCCGCCGCCGACACATGCCACTACCACGTCGGGCCGGATCTCGCCCAGCTGTTCGATCGTCTCGTCGCCGATGACACGCTGCAGCTGACGCACGATCCACGGGAAGGGATGGGGCCCGACGACCGAGCCGATGATGTAGTGGGTGGTCTCGACCGTTGCCACCCAATCTCGTAGTGCGGCGCTGACGGCGTCTTTGAGCGTTCCGGCACCGCTCGTCACCGGGGTGACCTTGGTACCGAGCATCTGCATCCGCTCGACATTGAGCGCCTGGCGGGAGATGTCCACCTCTCCCATGAAGACCTCACACTCGAGTCCGAACAGTGCGCAAGCGGTGGCGGTGGCGACTCCGTGCTGTCCGGCTCCGGTCTCGGCGATCACCCGCGGCTTACCCATCCGCCGCGCCAGGAGTGCCTGACCGACCGTGTTGTTGATCTTGTGGGCACCGGTGTGAGCCAGGTCCTCCCGTTTGAGCAGCAGCCGCAATCCGAGGACTTCCGACAGCCGCGACGCTTCGTAGAGGGGGGTGGGCCGTC
>JAZGCP010000121.1:0-5662 GCA_036477035.1 Acidimicrobiia bacterium
TCGAGCTCCAGAAGTCCAACATTATGCTCATCGGGCCGACCGGATCCGGCAAGACTCTGCTGGCGCAGACATTGGCCAAGATCCTCAACGTCCCGTTTGCAATCGCGGATGCGACGGCCCTGACCGAGGCCGGGTACGTGGGGGAGGATGTCGAGAACATCCTGCTCAAGATCATCCAGGCAGCCGATTACGACATCAGTCGGGCTGAAACCGGGATCATCTACATCGACGAGATCGACAAGATTGCGCGCAAGGCCGAGAACCCCTCAATCACCCGGGACGTGTCGGGCGAAGGGGTCCAACAGGCGCTCCTCAAGATCATCGAAGGGACGGTGGCGTCTGTCCCGCCGCAGGGCGGTCGCAAGCATCCGCACCAGGAGTTCCTGCAGATAGACACGACGAACATGCTCTTCATCTGTGGGGGTGCCTTCTCGGGGCTCGAGCACATCATTGAGAGCCGGATCGGCAAGCGGGCTATCGGCTTCGATGCCCATATTCACGCCGAAAGGGACGACGACGGCGACACGCTCGATCTGGTTCTTCCCGAGGACCTGATGGCCTTCGGCCTCATTCCGGAGTTCATCGGCCGTCTACCGGTGACGACGACGGTGCACGACCTCGATCGGGAGCAGCTCATTCAGGTGCTGCTGGAACCGAAGAACGCTCTGGTGAAGCAGTACGCCAAGTTCTTCGAGATGGATGGCGTGGAACTCGTGTTTTCCGACGACGCCCTCGAAGCGGTTGCCGACCAGGCGCTGCTGCGAACGACCGGTGCGCGTGGATTGCGGGCAATTCTCGAAGAAGTCTTGCTCGACACCATGTACGAGCTCCCGGGGCGTGAAGACGTCGCCAGGGTCTTGATAGATGGTGAAGTCGTCCGCGACCGGGTCAACCCGACATTGATCCCCATGTCCGACATCGGCAAGGATCTTCCCGAAGAGCGGAGTGCGTAGCTCGCTTTGCTTGCAGGCATTAGTCGTTAGTCATTAGGAAGAGGGCTCGGCTGATTCCGTCTTACCTAATACCTGACTAGTCCTCAGGCGGGATCTCGAATGGTCGTTGAGATCTGCACCCGGACCAGATAGATTCCTCGTGTTCGAGAAACTCCACCCTGTTTTGGCATCGGAAGACTTGTCAGCTTCCGGAAGAGGAAGGGACTAGAGACCGGCGCTGCGGCGTCGGTCTCTGTGTTTGCAACCATCCCCAGCCTGATACCCCTTATCCGTGTCGGTGACGGTGCGCTGAAGGTACCGGGCGCGGGTCTATCATCACCGCCCCGAAATGAGTGATCGAGATGGAAGCGGCGTACGACCCTCAGAAGGTCGAATCGGAGTGGTATTCCCGCTGGGAGACCGCGGGAGTCTTCGCGCCTGAGACGAATCCAGAAGGCGAGCCCTTCTGCATCGTCATTCCGCCCCCCAACGTCACCGGCTCTCTACATATGGGCCATGCGCTCGATCTGTTGATCCAGGATGTCGTCATCCGGCGCAAGCGGATGCAGGGCTATGCGGCTCTTTGGCTGCCCGGAACCGATCACGCCGGAATCGCCACCCAGATCGTCGTGGAGCGGGAGCTGGCCAAGGAGGGGCTCGATCGTGAGCAGCTCGGTCGGGAGCGTTTCATCGAACGGGTGTGGCAGTGGAAGGCTGTATCTGGCGGGCGCATCACCGAGCAGATTCGGCGGATGGGCTTCTCCACCGACTGGTCGCGGGAGCGTTTTACGATGGACGATGGTCTGTCCGCGGCCGTCAAGAAGGTCTTTGTCGACCTCTACGACCAGGATCTGATCTATCGGGGCAACCGGATCATCAATTGGTGCCCGCGCGATCGCACCGCGATCAGTGACGTCGAAGTGATCCACGAAGATGAGACGGGCGAGTTGGTGCATATCCGTTATCCGTTTACCGATGGTGACGGTGGCATCGAGGTGGCTACGACTCGCGCCGAGACGATGCTCGGCGACACCGGGGTGGCGGTACATCCTGAGGACCCCCGCTATGTCGAACTGATCGGAAAGACCGTCACGCTTCCGCTGGTGGGGCGGGAGATTCCGATCGTCGGCGACGAAGCGGTCGATGCCTCGTTCGGGACAGGAGCAGTAAAAGTGACTCCGGCTCACGATCCGACCGACTTCGATATCGGGGCGCGCCATGGTCTGGAGCCCGTCGTGATCCTCGACGAGGACGGCGTCATCAATGACAACGGAGGGCGTTTCTCGGGCCTCGATAGGTTCGAGGCCAGGGAGGCCGTCAAGGTGGCGCTCGCCGAAGAAGGTGCGCTGGTCGGAATCGAGGAGTACCAGCACTCGGTCGGACATTGCCAACGGTGCAACACCGTGGTCGAGCCCTACCTCTCGGACCAGTGGTTCGTTAGGGTGGCACCTCTGGTCGGCCCCGCCATCGAGGCCGTGAAGAACGGCGAGATCCGTTTTTCTCCGAAGAGGTGGGAAAAGACCTACTTCCACTGGATGGAGAATCTGCGGGATTGGACCATCTCACGCCAGATTTGGTGGGGTCACCGCATCCCGGCGTGGTATTGCGACTCGTGCGACGAGGTGATCGTTTCCGTCACCGAACCCACCGCGTGCGCCTGCGGATCCTCGGACCTTCGCCAAGATCCGGATGTCCTCGATACCTGGTTCTCTTCCGGGCTGTTCCCTTTCTCGACTCTGGGGTGGCCCGAAGCGACCGACGACTTCGACAAGTTCTATCCCAATTCGGCGCTGGTCACCGGGTACGACATCATCTCGTTCTGGGTGGCCCGAATGATCCAGTTCGGGTTGCACCTCACCTCAGAGAAGCCATTTACCGATGTTGTGATTCATGGGATGGTCCGGGCCGAGGACGGCCGGAAGATGTCGAAGTCGGTTGGAAACACCGTGGATCCACTGGAGACCGTCGCGGAGTACGGCGCCGATGCCCTTCGGTTGGCGCTCATCCAGGCTGCTTCGCCGGGTCAGGACATTCCGTACTCGGAGGAGTGGGTCGATGCGGCCCGTCGGTTCGGCAACAAGTTGTGGAACGCTGCCCGGTTCACCCTGCTGCATGTCGAGCCCGGGTCGGTGCCGGCGAGTGGCGGCTATCCGGAGGTGCCGGGACCGGAAGAAGCCTGGGTGTTGTCGCGCCTGGCAGAGACCGTCAAAGAGTTCGACGATCTGCTGGATGCCTACCGCTTTAGCGACGCATTCAGTCTGCTTTACACCTTTGCCTGGTCCGAGGTCTTTGACTGGTTCTTGGAGATGGCCAAGGCACCGCTGCGGCGAGGTGACGCGTCGGTCGGGCGAACCGTCGGTGTCGTGCTGCGCGACCTGCTCAAGTTGTTCCACCCGGCAATTCCGTATGTCACCGAGGAGCTGTGGTCCGAGCTCGTCGGCGAAGGATTCATCGCTACCTCGGAGTGGCCGGAGCCGCCGTCGACGGACGAGCCGAGCGGGTTCGAAACGCTTCGAACCCTGATCGTCGGTATAAGACGTTTCCGAGCCGAGCACGGGTTGTCCCCACGAGCCGAACTCCCCGTCGGGCTGCTCGACCCCGACGGGGTGGTTGAAGAGTGGTGGTTGGATCAGTTCACGTCGCTCGCAGCCGTGACTTCCGAGTCGATCGGTGGGGCTCCGACCGACGCCCCGCGTACCCGTATCGTGGCCGGGTCGGTGCAGGCGTTCATCTCGCTCGAGGGCATCGTCGACGTGGATGCCGAAAGACAGCGGCTCGGGCGATCCATCGCCGATCTCGAGGCCGCACTGTCGCAGAGCGAGACCAAGCTGGGTAATCCGGAGTTCGTCAGCAAGGCCCCGGAGGCCGTGGTCGCCAAGGAGCGCTCCAAGGCTGAAGACGCCCGGGCTCGCTTGGGGAAGTTTCAGGCGCAACTCTCGGAGCTGGGGTAGTCACGAACTACGAAACTGCCGTTGCCTATTTGGACGAGCACATCGGCCGCGGTGTAAAGCCGGGTCTGGAGCGCATCTCGGCTCTGCTCGACCTGCTCGCCAACCCTCAGGATGGCTATCCGATCGTCCACGTGGCCGGTACCAATGGCAAGACCAGCTCGGTCCGGATGGCGGCCAACTTGATTTCGAGCCACGGTTTGACGCCGGGCACCTTTACCTCACCGCATCTTCATCGTGTCGAGCAGAGATACGAGCACGGTCTGCAAGAGATGACACCCGGGCAGTTTGCGGTCGCGATCGCCGACCTGGCTCCGTTGGTCGACTTTTACGAGCAGCAGAGCGGTGATGGTTTGACCTATTTCGAAGTGACGGCCGCTCTGGCTCATGCCTGGTTCGCCGAGAACGCGGTCGATGCCGCCGTCATCGAGGTCGGTTTGGGCGGTCGGCTCGATGCGACCAATGCGACCCGGTCGGATGTTGCGGTTGTGACGACGATCGGTCTCGAGCACACCGCGTATCTAGGTGACACGATCGCTGAGATCGCGGTCGAAAAGCTGGCCATTCTGGATGAGGGTGCCGTCCTGGTGACGGGCAGCCTTCATCCTGAAGCGCGGGCGGTGGCCGAACGCAAAGCGCTTGAACTCGAGTCGACATGGTTCGAGAGGGGTCGTGATTTCGACGTGAGCGGTGCCAGGCACGTGGACGGTGGATGGCTGTTCGACATCCAGTCCGTGTACGAGGAGTACGTCGATGTCGAGCTGAGACTCCTCGGCCGGCATCAGGTGGACAACTTTGCGACCGCGGTGGCGTCGATAGAAGCCCTCTTCGGCCGTCCGCTCGATGAGGCGGGGGTCAGAGAAGCGGCGGCGACGGTCACCTCGCCGGGGCGGATGGAGATTCTGCGTCGTGACCCGCTGGTGATGGTCGACGGTGCTCATAACCCGGAGGCTGCCGATGCGCTGGCGCGAGCCCTGGAGGAGGAACTTTCCGGTGTCGGGTGGGAGATTGTTTTCGGGACGATGGTGGACAAGGACGCGCAAGAAATGTTGCTGCCGTTCGAGAACGTGATCACCGCGTTCCACGCCGTCGCGGTCGACAACCCACGGGCTCGCAGCGCCGCCGAAACGGCCGCAATCGCCTCAGATGTGCTCGATGTGGCGGTGACGACGCACCAGTCGATTCCGGCGGCCCTCGACGCCGCCATGGCTTCCGGTAACGCGGTCTTGGTCACGGGATCGATCTATCTCGTGGGGGAGGTTCGTGCGATCTTGGCGGTGTAGTGAGTCTCCAGTCTCCAGCCCACAGTCTCCAGTCGGAACCGTTCTGGTGACTGGTGACTAGCCTCCGCTCGATTTCCCCACAGAAGAAGACCTCCCATGGACACGCAGCACACCTTCGTCATGGTCAAGCCCGACGGGGTTCGCAGGGGTCTCGTTGCCGAGGTAATCGGCCGATTTGAGAGAAAAGGGCTGATCCTCGAGCGGATGCGCCTGCTCACCATCGACGACGGGTTGGCGGGACGGCACTACGCCGAGCACACCGAGAAGCCCTTCTTCGGGGAATTGGTGTCGTTCATCACCAGCGGTCCGGTTGTGGCCATGGAATGGTCCGGGCCTGATGCGGTGTCGATTGCGAGGACGCTGATGGGCCCTACCAACCCGGCTGACGCCCCTCCCGGCACCATCAGAGGCGACCTCGGGACCGTCATCACCGAGAACATCGTGCACGGATCGGATTCGCTCGATAGCGCAGAGCGCGAAATTCAACTGTTCTTCTCAT
>JAZGCP010000122.1:0-5837 GCA_036477035.1 Acidimicrobiia bacterium
GAAGATCTTCCCGGCGACGGCGCGAACGGCAAGCAGCACGGAACGAGTCATCTGGTGGCCACGGGTAGTCGCCGCCTACGCGGACTACCAGAGCTACCAGACCAGGACAGACCGACAGATTCCGATCGTGTTGTTGGAACCGCCCGGGAAGTAGATCCTCGGGCTCGCCACGTCGCGGGCTGAGCCAGCTCAGAAATCAACCGGAAGCAAGGAGCACCCGCACCTACGCTTTGACCGCAATCACGATGTTGTCGATCGCATTGCGAACCCCGTCCTCGGTCTCGACCGGCCTGATCACCTGTTCGGCTCTGATCACATCGAGGTACTCGTCGACGACGCCGGCGATTTCTTCCACCGAGTACAGGACATCGGACTGCTGCGGCCCTCCGTACCCCTTCTCCAGGTTCTCCCAATCGTGCCCGATGACGACCAGCCTCCCCTCCCGTCTGACGGCTCCGGCGGCGGCACGCCACACTCCGTGACGCTCCATGTACGGGATATGGAGATAAGCGATGACGACCAAGTCGTATGACTCCGCCGGTGGCCACCACTGGCGGAGATCCTCCCGAGTAAACCAAACAGTGACGCCGGCTCGGCGAGCCAAATCCCGCCCCTTGTCGAGCGCCACATCGGACCAGTCGACCACCTCGACCTCCCACCCTTGCTGAGCAAGCCACACGGCGTTATGGCCCTCACCCCCGGCAAGATCGAGAGCCCGACCCGGCTCAAATCCGTCGATGGTCTCCACGAGAAAACGATTCGGCTCAGCGGTCCAAAGGAGTCCCTCGTCCTGATAACGCTCGTCCCAGGCGTCTTGGTCCATGTGAAGAGGATACGAGATGACATATGGCTATTTGCGGTCGGTGTCTATACCGGTAGCCAGTAGCCAGTAGCCAGAGTGTTCGCCTGATTCTGACTGGATACTGGATACTGAGAACTGCATCAGTCGTACACCCCCGTTACGAACGCCTCCCCTTCCACCACTTCGCACAGGAACGCCCCGGCCGAAGTCACCACCTGATACCGATCTGCAGACGGCTGACCCTCCCACCAGCGGCCGGTCCTTCGCCACGGCCCGGCCCACGAGAGCACTTCCTCCCAGCGACTACCGAGCCGTACCCGCGTCGGAAAACCTGCCTCCCACTCGATCGAAATCGGCGTGCGCGTCGACAGGGCGGGTGCTTGACCGGGAATTGCCCCCGGCCAAGGGGCCGCAGGGTCTCGCTCCGGCGCTGCAGGTTTCTCCCCCCACCGATACCAGGCGATCTTGTCGGCGGGGTCACGCCCACCCTGGGGAATGGCTTGGAGCACGGCATCAGGTCCGACCAGCGACTGCAGCCTGATGAGAGCGCGGCGTGCATCCTCCTGCGAGGTGACGTCCTCGTCGAGTCTAAGTTGCCGACCTCGGTCGGAGATATCCCCGGGAACCACCCGGAGACGCCTGATCCCCCCGGGAACCCCGCCCGATTCCACCCAGGCTCGTAACTGCCACCGGATTCGCTCCGCCAGTTCCGCCTCCGAGAAGGGATGCGAGCTCCGCCAAGTGCGCGCTCTCACATCTCCGTCGGCCGACACCGCCTCCACTTCGATCAGGTACGGCATGCCACCTCGCGGCATGAGACCGTCGAGCAGCCGTGCAGAGAGATTGCGAGCGGCGAAGGCGGCTCGCTCGAGGTCTTCCAACGGTGGATCGAACCGTTCTTCGACCGCGTAACCCTCCGGAATCGGTCGGGGATGGACTGGGCGGTCTTCGCCGCTAGCCACTCGATGGGCGGCGAGTCCGGATGGGCCAAATCGAGAAGCAATAGCGGCTCGCGGCAGTTCCGAAAGATCCCCCAACGTGGAAATCCCGAGCCAACGGAAGGTGTCGACGAGTTCGGTGATCCCGATGACTGAGATATCTAGATCTGCCAGGAAGGTCACAGTGTTTTTGACGAGTACCGGACCATCGGCCGCTTGTATCGCTGCCATTCGGGCCCCGAACGGGCCATCCGCTACCCCGATGTGGACCCCGGTTCCGATGAGAGAAGCAACCTCCACTTCGACCCGGGACACCAGAGCCAGCTCGTTCCCGTAGTAACGAACGGCACCTGCAATGGGTACGAAGGCGAGTCCCGGATGAGCAATCTCGACCCGGGGAACAAGGGATTCCACGGCGGCAACGACCGGTTCGAAGGCGACTGCCTCTGCCCCGGGATCGGCGATGAGAGTTGTTGCAGTCGGGCACAATGCCTCCGCCTCACGACGGCGCATCCCGATCCCAACACCGGCCTCAAATGCCAGTAAATCCGCCGCCACGACGACCCCCATGTCGTCTACGACCTGACAGGGGCTACCCGACGGCACGTCCGGACGGCGCAACGGCCAGTCCGGGAACCAGATGCACAGCGTTCGCGCCATCGTCGGTCACCTCCAGATACCGCTCGGTCCCTTTGGCCCCCTTACCCGATGCCTTGATGCTCAATGCCCGCCGTTCGAGCCTTCCATGGCCGTTGGCCACTCCATCCCAACGCACTGTTGCCCTCTCTATTCGAAGGTAGAGAAGTCCTGCAGGAAGATCTCCACTCATCGCACGCAGAACCACTCCCACTCCACGCGATCTGGCAAGAGAGCCGAGGCGGCGAAGCACCTGGTCGGGGACGTGACGAGGTACCTCTGCATAGACGGCAGCAAAGCCCTCGAGGAGGGTGGCCGCCACTTTGGGCCAGAGACTGCGATCGGAGCAGCGAACCACGACAAGCCGCTCGGGTCCGATCCCCGCTTCCCATGCCACCGACGGGCAGAACCAGCCACGCTCATCGAGTACTGCGACGGGCTCGATGGTTGTGGCCGCAGCCACGAGTGAGATCCCCATCGAGGTGAGTCCACTACCCGCAGGGCCGATCAGGCCGAGCACCCGGCCCGGGGTAACGGCGAGGTCGACAGTGGCTCGCTCCGTCGACTCCCCCGCAAGAGAAGGCGGTACCCCCCTCCAATCGGCTACGCCGATCGACTCCCCCGCAAGGGGGGAGTGATTAGCCGGGGCGATCGTTAGTGGGTGTCCCAAGGGACACTCCACCCTAATCGAACATATGTTCGGGTGTGTGGCAGGCCTAGCCAGCAGCCAAATAGAAGCGGGCCCCCCGAGGGACCCGCTTCTTCCTAACAACTAAGGACTAATCAGATCCCCTTCTCGAAGTCGTCCTCGAAGGAGACCTGGGTCCGGTTCGAATCAGAACTCGACTTCGAGTCCGACACCGAACGATCACGACTACCGCCACGATCCCGGTCGCGCCGCTGGCGGTCACCGCCACGGCCTCCCCGGTCACGGTCCCGGCCGCCGCGACTTTCACCGCGATCACGGTCCCGGTCGCCGCGACTTTCACCGCGGTCACGATCCCGGCCGCCGCCGCGATCTTCGCGACTGCTGCCGCCATCATCCGAAGACGACTCGTTACCGGGGATGTCGAGACTGACCTTGCCGTTCCGATCGATCTCGCGCACCACCACGGTCACCTTGTCCCCGAGCGAATACACGTCTTCGACCTTCTCGATCCGCTTCCCGCCGCCAATCTTTGAGATGTGCAGCAGGCCGTCGCGACCCGGGAGGATGTTGACGAAGGCGCCGAACGATGTGATGTTCACCACCTCGCCCTCATACTCCTTGCCTACCTCAGCCTCAGGCGGGAAGGCGATCTGGAGGACCTTCTCCTTGGCTGCTTCGAGTGAAGCCCCGTCGGCCGATCCGATCCGAACCGTGCCGTCGTCCTCGATCTCAAGCGTGGCCCCGGTGAGCTCCTCGATTTCGCGGATCATCTTCCCCTTCGGTCCGATGATCTCGCCGATCTTGTCCTTCGGAATCGAGACTGCCTCGATCCGGGGAGCGGTATCAGCCAGTTCCGGCCGCGGCTCGGAGATGACCTTGTTCATCTCGCCGAGGATGTGGAGACGGGCCTCACGTGCCTGTGCCAACGCCCCAACCAGAACCTCTGCGGGCAGGCCCTCGATCTTGGTGTCGAGCTGCAGTGCCGTGATGACGTCCGCGGTGCCTGCGACCTTGAAGTCCATGTCGCCGAGTGCATCCTCGACCCCGAGGATGTCGGTGAGGGTTACGAACCCGTCGTCATGAGCGATGAGTCCCATCGCCACACCGGCGACAGCAGCCTTGGTCGGCACGCCGGCGTCCATCAGTGACAGACTCGACCCGCAGACCGATGCCATCGACGACGAGCCGTTGCTGCTGAGAACCTCAGAGACAAGACGGAACGCGTACGGGAACTCGTCGGCCGTGGGGACCACCGGTAGAACCGCCTTCTCGGCGAGAGCTCCGTGTCCGATCTCGCGACGCTTCGGACCGCGCATGAACCCCGTCTCCCCCGTCGAGAACGGCGGGAAGTTGTAGTGATGCATATAGCGCTTGGAGTCTTCCGGACTGACCGTGTCGAGCATCGCCTCCATCCGCAGCATGCCGAGCGTCGTCACATTGAGCACCTGCGTTTCACCACGCTGGAACAAGCCCGAGCCGTGCGCGGAGCCGACACCGCCGATCTCCACCGAGATCGGGCGCACATCAGAGGCGCTGCGGCCGTCGAGGCGGATTCCCTCGTTGACGACACGCTCGCGCATCACCTTCTTGCTCACTGCTTTGAAGGCCTTCTTCGCTGCCGCATACTCCTCAGAGTCCTCGGCGATGTCTAGTCCTTCGAACACAGAGTTCCGAGCAGCCTTTTCGGCATCCTGGCGCTCGTGCTTGCCTACGATCTTGACGACCTCGGCCAGAGCCTCGCGTGCCGGACCCTCGATGCGTGAGTACAGCTCATCGCTGAAGTCCTCGACCGTCGGCCATTCGACCGGGGTCGGCTCGCCCACCTTCTCGCGCAGTTCAAGCTGTGCATCGATGATGGCCCCGATGTGCGGTTTGGCCTCGTCGAGGCCAAGAGCGATAGCCGCTTCGTCGGTGGGCGCCTGCCCGTCCTCGATGAGACGCAGCGCATTCTCGGTGGCGCCCGCCTCGACCATGGCGATGTCGATGTCTCCTGCTTCGTTGCGCTTACCGGCAACGACCAGGTCGAATACCGAATCGGACAACTGCTCATAGGTCGGCATCGGGATCCACTCGCCGTGCGAGTAGGCCATGCGCACACCACAGATCGGACCCTCAAAAGGTATGGGGCTGATCGTGAGAGCTGCCGACGCGCCGTTGAGGGCAACCACGTCATACGGGTTGTCGTCGATCGACAGAGTCAGCGCGATGATGTGGGTCTCACAGCGATACCCGGTGGCAAAGGACGGACGCAGCGGACGGTCGATCAGGCGAGCAGTGAGGGTGGCGCGCTCGGTAGCACGACCTTCGCGTCGAAAGAACGAGCCCGGGATCTTTCCGACTGCATACATGCGTTCTTCGACATCGACGGTCAGCGGGAAGAAGTCGATCCCTTCCCGGATACGACGAGCGCCGGTGGCGGTCGCCAGAACCTCGGTCTTGCCGATTGAGGCAACTACTGCCCCATCGGCCTGGCCGGCGAGTTTGCCGGCGATAAATTCGATTGCGACGTCACCTACGACGGCGCGTGTTGAGTGTTGTGTCAACTCTCTCTCTCTCTCTCTTCGTTATGGGGAGACGTCGACAATTACCAGTAGTCACCCCTCAAGCGGTCTCGTGAGCCGGGCTTGAGAAGTGGCAACTAGCAACTGACGAGCGGCCTCCCGTCTTCGTATCCCCCATGACACCACGAAACACGACCACAGGGTCGCCTTTCGTCAGCGTCGGAGCCCAAGTCGGGCGATGAGGCTGCGATAACGCTCGACGTTCTGCGTACGCAGATAATCGAGAAGACGCCGGCGGCGCCCCACCATCA
>JAZGCP010000123.1:0-2674 GCA_036477035.1 Acidimicrobiia bacterium
ATCTCCAGAACCGCCCTGCCGGCATCGAACAGGACGCCGCGGCCGTTGTCGCCGTCCCATTCGGTTTGCACGGTCAGGCCGACGGTATCCCGATAGAAGCCGATTACGCCGTCGAAGTCGTCGACAGAGATGACCGTACGAAGTTCCTGTTCTGCACTCATGTTTTCGTCCTCCTGCAACGAAAGCTAGTGGTCTGGTGCACAAGGGGTGCCAGCTTGAGCGCCGAAAGGCCGGCGTTTGAGGCGCGGCTACTCCGGTACCCTTCCGACCTCACGGGAAGGTGATCAATGCGGCAAATGACCCACTGGATCGACAACAAGCATGTCGATTGGCCGACCGACAATTGGGGCGATGTATACGACCCGGCTACCGGGCTGGTGCAGGCCCAGGTGGCGTTGGCCACCAAGGAGCAGGTGGACGCAGCCGTCGAATCGTCCAAGAAGGCTCTGGAGACGTGGCGCAACGTTTCGCTCGCCAAGCGCACCGCGATCATGTTCAAGTTCCGTGATCTCGTCGAGGAGAACCGTGACGACATCGCCAAGATGCTCGTGTCCGAGCACGGCAAGGTCTTCTCCGATGCCCTCGGCGAGGTGCAGCGAGGACTCGAAGTCATCGAGTTCGCCTGCGGCATCCCGCAACTGATCAAGGGTGAGTTCAGCGAGAACGTGTCTACCGCGGTCGACACCTACTCGATCCGCCAGCCGGTGGGGATAGTGGCCGGGGTCACCCCCTTCAACTTCCCGGCGATGGTCCCGATGTGGATGTACCCGATCGCCATCGCCTGTGGCAACGTGTTCCTGCTCAAGCCTTCCGAGAAGGATCCGTCGGCGGCGATGTTCCCGGCCGAATTGTTTGCCGAAGCCGGACTCCCCGACGGCGTGCTCAATGTGATCCACGGCGACAAAGTGGCCGTCGATACGATCTTGCAGCATCCGGACATCGGGGCGGTGTCGTTCGTCGGCTCTACTCCGATTGCCAAGTACGTCTACGAACAGGGGACCGCAGCCGGTAAGCGGGTGGCGGCGCTGGGAGGGGCCAAGAACCACATGGTGGTGCTGCCCGACGCCGACATGGACCTTGCGGCCGATGCGGCAGTCTCGGCCGGCTTCGGATCGGCAGGCGAGCGTTGTATGGCGATCTCCGTCCTGGTAACCGTCGGCGACGCTGCCGAAAAGCTTCTGCCTCTGATAGAAGAGCGGATGGAGCGCATCAAGGTGGCCGGCGGCATGGAGGAGGGAGCAGAGATGGGCCCCCTGGTCACTGCGCAGCATCGCGACAAGGTGGCCGGGTACATCGGTACCGGTGTCGAGGAGGGGGCGACCCTGGTGGCCGACGGCCGCGACCTGCTCGACAACGACGGCTTCTACGTAGGTCCGACACTCTTCGACAACGTCACAGCGGACATGACCATCTACCGGGACGAGATCTTCGGACCGGTGCTGTCGACCGTTCGGGTGGACACCTATGAGCAGGCGATGAAGCTGATCGACGACAATCCGTGGGCCAACGGCGTGGCCATCTTCACCAACGACGGTGGGGCCGCCCGGAAGTTCCAGAACGAGGTCCAGGTGGGAATGATCGGGGTAAACGTCCCGATTCCGGTGCCGGTCTCGTATCACTCGTTTGGAGGCTGGAAGAACAGCCTGTTCGGCGAGGCCCGCATGTATGGGATGGAAGGCGTCAACTTCTACACCCGGCTCAAGGTGATCACCTCGCGCTGGCCCGACCCGGCCCATCGCGGCGTCGACCTGGGCTTTCCACAGATGAAGTAGAGGGAGGGGGCAGCCGGCAGCGTGCAGGCTCCAGATGCCCCTATCCCCCTCGTCGCTGCGCTCCTCACGGACTTTCCCCGCAAGGGGGGAAGGGATTCTTTCTTATCACTCCCCCCAGAGGGGAGAGTGTTCAGAGAGGAGAACCGTCGGTCCTCTTGCGCAGGCCGGCACCCAAGGGGGGAGTAGTCCACCTTGGGGTCGCCCGATGCCACAAGCGGAGCATGGTCCAGACGCGGGAGACTCCGAAGAGGCGTAGCCTGTTCGGGAGCAGCGAGTGAGCGCTGCTAGATCCGCTTCGCCACGGGCGAGGTAGGGCAGAGTCCGGTGCAGCTGCACCGGACTCTGTCGATTGGGGGTCGGAAGCCTCGCGCTAGCGTTTCGCTCATGAGCTTCGATGCCGACGTCATCATCATTGGCAGTGGGTTCGGGGGGAGCGTGTCTGCGCTTCGTCTGGTGGAGAAGGGCTACTCGGTGCTCGTTTTGGAGGAGGGTCGCCGGTTCGAGTCCGACGACTTCGCCAAGAGTTCGTGGGATCTGCGGAAGTTCTTGTGGGCCCCGCAGCTGGGAATGCGAGGCATCCAGCGGATCAACCTGTTGAGCGACGTGATGGTGCTGTCGGGTGCCGGGGTTGGGGGCGGATCCCTGGTGTATGCCAACACCCTCATCGAGCCGCACGATGAGTTCTTTGCCGATGGCCAATGGTCCGACATCACAGATTGGAAGTCGGAATTGGAGCCCTGGTACGACCAGGCGCGTCGCATGCTCGGTGTCGAACCGGCCAACGATGACACCCCTGCCGATGACGTCATGGCGGCGATTGCGGAGCACTTTGGTTCGGCCGACACCCACCAACCGACTCCGATCGGGGTCTATCGGGGGACGTCGGGCGAGACGGTGGACGA
>JAZGCP010000124.1:0-2303 GCA_036477035.1 Acidimicrobiia bacterium
GGCATCGCCGGGTCGACCAGCAAATGCTTCGACCAGAGGACGGTGGCAATGTCGGCCATTCCCATCGGCATGCCGGGATGACCCGAGTTGGCCCGCTGCACCCCGTCCATGGCGAGCGCCTTGATCGTGTTCACGGCGAGTTGCTCGGTACTCATCGAAATTCCTGACGGCGGGGACGCTCAGGGTAACGACCGCGACACCCGGCCTCTTCCCCCAGCATCTCCAAACTGCAAGCTGCCTACTGCATGCCATTCGCTACTCGACAACCCGCAAGTGCCGTTCCGAGCGATTGAGTTCGTCGACCCCGGATTCGCCACAGACCACAATGTCCTCGATGCGCATCCCCCACTCCTCCGGCATGTAGATACCCGGCTCGATCGAAAAGGGCATTCCCTCCTCGAGCAGGAGTCGGTTGCCTTCGACGATGTATGGATGCTCGTGGACTTCCAGGCCGATGCCGTGACCGGTGCGATGGATGAATCGCTCCCCGTGACCCGCCTCTTCTATCACCAGACGGGTCGCCTCGTCGACCGATGCCGCCGTCACCCCCGGCGCGATGGCGGCCCTCCCGGCGGCTTGTGCCGCCGCCAGCACGTCGTAGGCATGGGCTATCTCCGGTATGGGCTCGCCCACCGAAAAGGTCCGCGTGGTATCCGAGCAATAGCCTCGATGCCTGCCGCCGAAGTCGACCACCACGGTGTCGCCGTATTCGATCTCTCGATCGGTCGGCTCGTGATGAGGGCTGGCGGAATTTGGTCCGGAGGCGACGATGCCGAAGGTCGCAACATCGTGACCTTCCTCGACCGTCATGACGCCAATCTCGGCCGCCAGGTCTGCCTCCGAGCGACCCGAGAACCGTATCGACTCCAGCCGCGACACCACCCGATCTGTCGCTTCGGCTGCCTGGCGCAGATATCGGATCTCTTCGGACTCCTTGCGCATCCGGAGTTCCCGCGTCAGCGGTGAGGCGTCCTCGAATCGGGTACCAGGCATCGCCGCCTGCAATCCGAGTAGAAAGGTCGACCATGTCGTATCGCCCAGCGCCACGGTCTCTGTGCTCGCTGCCAGTCCGGCGACGATGGCCACAGGATCCTCGGTCTCGCCCCAGGCCCTGACGTCGAAGGCGTCACTCGGGTCGATCCGAGGAGCTTCCAATTGCGGAACCACCAGCACCGCATCGGCCTCGACCGGCACGACCAGCATGGTGAGGCGCTCCAACGGCATCGCTTCGTATCCGGTGAAGTACGGGAGGTCGGCACCAACGGAGAGCATCAGCGCTCCGCAGCCGGTCTCAGCCATCAGGTCGCGGATCGCCCCGATACGGGCTGCGTAGTCGAAGTCGGGGAACCGGCTCATCGGTTTCGAGGCTAGCGACCGGAGGTGGCGGCGAGAGGTCACGGGCCCGGCGGAGGAGGGTGCCACCTATGCGATTGCGGCCACCGCGTCCTTGGCGTGATAGGACGACCGCACCAACGGGCCGCTCTCCACGTGTGCCAGACCGATGTCGGCTCCGTGCGCGGCGTATTCGGCGAATTCGTCGGGATGCACGTAGCGGTGCACCTTGCGGTGCCGCGCCGTCGGGCGCAGGTATTGGCCGATCGTCACAATGTCGGCTCCCACCGCCCGCAGGTCGTCCAGCGCACCGAGCACCTCTTCGGGCGTCTCACCCATCCCGACGATCAAACCCGATTTGACCAGCCGGTCCGGTGCGGCCCGCTTGGCGCGACCCAGCAGGGCGAGTGAACGACCGTAGTTGGCTGCGGTCCGGATATCACGCTGCAAACGAATCACCGTCTCGGTGTTGTGGTTGAGCACGTGCGGAGCGGCGTCCAGCACGATATCGAGGGAGCCCCGGTCGCCCTTGAAATCCGGGATCAGCACCTCGATGTCGCACTCGGGAAGCCTGCTTCGAATCTCGCCGATCAGCTGGGCAAAAACGGCGGCGCCGCCGTCTGCCAGGTCGTCTCGGTTCACCGAGGTCAGCACCGCATGGGTGAGGCCCATCTCGACGATCGCCTCGGCGACCCGCTTGGGCTCATCCCAGTCGACCTCGCCCGGCCTACCGGTGCTGACATCACAAAACCCGCACGCCCGGGTGCAGACATCGCCCAGAATCATGAAGGTGGCGGTTCCCGACGCCCAGCACTCGTAGATATTGGGACACGACGCCTCCTCGCATACCGTGTTGAGATCGAGCCCTTCGACCAGGCGCTTCAGATCTCGGTAACCGGGACCGAGATCCAACCGCACCTTCATCCAGTCGGGTTTCTCGGGCTCGCCGGGAAGCCGGCCGCTGCGGGTGA